>NZ_JBYTAJ010000012.1:0-131108 GCF_058788075.1 Pseudomonas sp. FW305-20
ATGCCTCAAGGGACGCTCCGCGTCCAGTGACGCGGAGCGTCACGGGCTGCATTCCCACGCAGAGCGTGGGAACGATCTATGCGCGCTCCCACACCTCGAAGTTGTAGGCCGGCTTGTCGCCTTCCGCTGGATTCGGCACGTTCGACACCAGCTTCCACTGCTTCAAATCAAACTCCGGAAACCACGCATCCCCTTCCGGGCTCAGCGCCACGCGCGTCAAATACAGCCGATCAGCCTGCGCCAACCCCTGCGCATACAACTGCGCCCCGCCGATCAGCATCAGCTCATCGACGCCCTGCTCCCGAGCCCACTCTTCAGCGCGAACCACCGCAGCCTCCAGCGACGGATAAACTTCCGCGCCCTCGAGTTGCAGATCCGCCTGACGGCTGACCACGATGTTCAATCGGCCCGGCAACGGACGGCCGAGGGAATCCCAGGTCTTGCGCCCCATGATGATCGGCTTGCCGAGGGTCGTGGCCTTGAAGTATTTGAAGTCCCCCGGCAAGTGCCAGGGCATGCTGTTGTCGACGCCGATCACACGGTTTTCACCGAGGGCTGCGATCAGGCTGAGGGGGAGTGATTTAGTCATGCCGGCGAGGATACCAGAGCCTCCCGTACCCCGATAAGCGTCACAGCGGTTATGCTCACAGCTCGATTGAGCGACGGGATGCCGCGTGACTGAACTGACTCCACTGCAAAACCTCTGGCTGACCGAGACGGTGCGCCTGCGTGAAGAACACGCCGGCCCCCTGGATGATCTGGAAGCCAACCGACTGGCCCGCAGCGCGGGCGGTGATCTGCCGACACGGATTCAACGCCGCGCCCTGTGGCTGGCCGAGCGCGATGGGCTGACCAACGCCCTCACACATTGGCTGCAAGGCGCACGTCTGGCGTTGATCGTGATGGCGCTGCTGGCCATTGCCAGCGGCGCCGGCCTGGCGTTTGCCGCGTTGGGCGACGGACAAACCCCGGTCAATGTGTTCTGGGCCTTGGGCAGTTTGCTCGGGCTGAACCTGATTCTATTGCTGAGCTGGGCGCTGGGCCTGGTGTTTGCCGGCGAACACGGCGCCACCCTCGGCCGCTTATGGTTATGGCTCAGCGAAAAACTCGCCCGCGATGCCAAAGCTGCGCAACTGGCCCCGGCCCTGCTGCTTTTGCTGCAACGACAGAAACTCAATCGCTGGGCGGTTGGCGTACTGGTCAACAGCTTGTGGTTGCTGGCGATGCTCAGCGCGCTGGTCATGCTGTTGATGTTGATGGCGACCCGGCGTTATGGCTTCGTCTGGGAAACCACGCTCCTGGGCGGCGACACCTTCGTCGCCATGACCCAGGCCCTCGGCGCCCTGCCGGCCATGCTGGGTTTCAACGTTCCGACCGTGGAGATGATCCGCGCCAGCGGCGATGCCGCGCTCAACATCGAAAGCGCCCGTCAAGCCTGGGCCACATGGCTGGTCGGCGTGCTGGTGGTCTACGGTGTTTTGCCGCGCCTGTTGCTGGCGCTGTTTTGCCTGTGGCGCTGGAAAACCGGCCAAGTAGCCTTGCACCTGGATTTGAACCTGCCCGGCTACGCCCAACTGCGCGAACGGCTGATGCCGACCAGTGAACGCCTGGGCATCAGCGACGCGGCGCCAGAACAACTGCATCGAATCGAAAACGCTGCAAGCGATCTGCCAAGCGATGGCGCGCTGTTGGTGGCCATCGAGCTGGACGATCAACGCCCTTGGCCGCCGCCACTGCCGAAGTCCGTGAGCAATGCCGGCATCCTCGACAGTCGCGAATCGCGGCACAAACTCCTCGAACAGCTGAGTCGCTTCCCCCCAGCCCGTCTGGCCATCGCTTGCGATCCGCGACGCTCGCCGGACCGCGGCAGCCTGGCACTGATCGCCGAACTGGCCCGCAGCGCCAGCGCCACCCGCGTCTGGCTGCTGCAAGCACCGCCGGGCGAAGCGCTCGACGCCCAAAGGCTGGGCGACTGGCACGTGGCGCTGCAACAGTTGGACTTGCCGTTCGCCGATTGCGCGCCGTTGAACTGGCTGGAGAGCGGTCATGACTAATCCCTGGAAAGCGCCGTTGAAGCTCGCGGTGGTGGGCCACACCAACGTCGGCAAAACCTCGTTGCTGCGCACCCTGACCCGCGATGTCGGTTTTGGTGAGGTGTCCCATCGCCCCAGCACCACACGACACGTCGAAGGCGCGCGGTTGTCGGTGGACGGCGAGCCGTTGCTCGACCTCTTCGACACGCCGGGCCTGGAAGATGCCATCGCCCTGCTCGACTACCTCGAGCGTCTGGAACGACCGGGCGAACGCCTCGACGGTCCGGCTCGATTGGCGCGATTCCTTGAGGGCAGCGAAGCCCGGCAGCGTTTCGAACAGGAAGCCAAGGTGCTGCGGCAACTGCTGACCTGCGACGCCGGTCTCTACGTGATCGACGCCCGGGAACCGGTGCTGGCCAAGTACCGCGACGAACTGGAAGTGTTGGCCAGTTGCGGCAAACCGCTGCTGCCGGTGCTGAATTTCGTCAGCAGCGCCAACCACCGCGAACCGGATTGGCGCGAAGCCTTGGCACGGCTGGGCTTGCACGCCTTGGTGCGTTTCGACAGCGTCGCACCGCCGGAGGATGGTGAACGTCGACTCTATGAAAGCCTCGCCTTGCTGCTGGAAAACGCCCGGCCGCAACTGGAACGTTTGATCGCCGATCAGCAAGCCCAACGCCAGGCCCGGCAACAGAGTGCGGCGCGGCTGATTGCCGAATTATTGATCGATTGCGCCTCGTGCCGACGCAGCGTGGTCAGCGAAGCCGAGCAAGAACAGCAGGCCATCAACGAACTGCGCAAAGCGGTTCGACAACGGGAACAACGCTGCGTCGAAGCGCTGCTCAAGCTCTACGCCTTCCGCCCACAGGACGCGGCGGCCAGCGATCTGCCGCTGCTCGATGGCCGCTGGGGTGACGACCTGTTCAACCCGGAAACCTTGAAGCAACTCGGCGTGCGAGTCGGTGGCGGTATCGCGGCCGGCGCGGCAGCCGGGGCCGGCGTGGACTTGCTGGTCGGCGGCCTGACCCTCGGCGCGGCCGCATTGGCTGGCGCGATTGCCGGTGGCGCCCTGCAAACGGCCCGCAGTTATGGCAGTCGGTTGATGGGCAAGATCAAAGGCCAGCGTGAACTGACCGTCGATGACAGCGTGCTGCGGCTGTTGGCGTTGCGCCAGCGGCAACTGCTGCATGCGCTCAATGCCCGCGGGCACGCGGCGATGGACAGCATTCAGGTCGCCACGCCACAAGACAAATCCTGGCGCGAAGGCAAACTGCCCGAACCGCTGAACAAGGCCCGGGCGCATCCGCAGTGGTCGTCACTCAATCCCTATCCGAAGTTGAGCCAGGCGGAACGGCAGGAGCAGATCGAAGCGTTGGCGCAGCAACTCTGAACCTGATCGTTTCCATGCTCCCGCGTGGGAATGCAGGCCGTGACGCTTCGCGTCACTGGACGCGGAGCGTCCCTTGAGGCATTCCCACGCAGAGCGTGGGAACGATCAACCACTACCAATCGACCTTCAGAAACTCTCTCACCAACGCTGTGACACGACTGCGATCCGTGCGATCCGCGCGCCCGTCATTGTCCACATCCGAACTCAGTATCACCTCCAGCCCACCATCGTTATCAAGATCGTGAGCCGCGGCTTTATAGGCAATCTTCTGCCCCTCGTGAAAATGCAGCCGCACCGTTTCAGGTGTACCGTCAGAGGATGGATTCTGCGAGAAGATGCGCAAGTGTCGCTCCTCACCTTCACCCTCGTTGAACCAGGCGCATTTCAAATAGGTTTTGCCAAAAGAACTGAGCCGCTGCCGATCCACATCCGTCGTCTCACGCTGCAACCGATCATCTTCATGGAACTCAAAATGAACGGTATCTGCCGAGCCTTTCCTGCTTCGATCCTGTGCCATCACTTTCAAATAACGCATCCGTGCGCTTCCTTGCGAAAAGCCCAGATTGAACCGTTACTGCAAGCCCCTCCATCCGCCGTTTCTCAATTGCCTGTGAGACAACTCATTGCACCTTGCGGGACAAGAGACCGACCGCCTTGCGTTTCAACACCTCCAGATCCATCACCGGCACCGCCATCTCCTTTGCCAACTCATCCCACTGGCGCATCCGCAGACTGACCTCGCACAACGGATCTTGCTCGAACGCTTCAGCCTCGGCCGCCGTCATCACCCCGCCTTGATACTCCAGCGTTCGGCGGCTGGCTTCACTCAAGCGCTCGTAGTACCCAGGCTCTTTCAGCGTCAGGTAACGCTTGGCCTGAACGTGGTACTCCACCAGCCGCGCCATGCGTTCGCTGAAACCTGCGCGGCGTAAGTAGTCCGCGCCCAGGCGCTCGTGACTGACCACGCCGAAGCCGCCCATGTTCTCGGCACTCTCGGCGCAGATATGCCCGATGTCGTGGAAGAACGCAGCCAGGACCACTTCGTCATCGAAGCCCTCGGCCATCGCCAGTTCGGCAGCCTGGGACATGTGCTCGATCTGCGACACCGGCTCACCGATGTAATCGCTGTCACCAAAGCGCTCGTACAGACTGAACACCTCGGCGATCATTTGCTCATTGCGGTCCATCAACGCTCTCCCAACACAGTCGCTACGTTACGTTCAGCCATCGCCGGCCCGACACTCATGCCGACACCCGTGTGCATCAGTGCCACGCTCACACCCGGCATCGGCCGCAGGAACGAGAACGGCCCCGGCCCCCGTGAACCATAGACGCCTTGCCAGCGTTCGACCACTTGCACCCTGCAGCCCAACGTCTGCTCGGCCAGTTCAATCATCCAGTTATCCACCTGCTCGGCGTTGAACGGCGACGGATCGCTGCCGTAATGGTGGGAGTCGCCAATGATCAACTCGCCATAAGGTGTCGGGCTGATCAACAGGTGAATGCCGTGTTCATGCAGGTGCGGTTCCTCGCGCAGGATTTGCGCCTGCACCGCCGCCGCTTCCGGCAGATCGGCGAAGGCGCCGTAGTGCACGCAACTCAGACCGGTGAGCAGCGCGTGTTGCAGGTTGAGGTTGATCTGCGGTCGGGCGCGAAGCATTTGCAGACGGCAGATTTGCGGTTTGAGTTCGGCGATCGGCTCAGCCAGCAGCGTCTGATAATCGTGGCCGGAACAGACGATGATCTGCTCGGCACTGAAGGCTCCTGCGGTGCTGTGCAAGCGACCGGGCTCGATGTCGCGCACGAGAGTGGAGAAGTGAAACGTGACGCCGAGTTCGTGATGCAGGTAGTCGATCAGCGCTGGAATCGCTTCGCGGGAATACAGTTGCTGATCGTCCATCCCGTGCAACGCGGCGCGGTGATGGCTGAATTGGCCGCGATACACATCGCGCAATGCAGCGCCGCGTAGCAGGTCGACGCGGTAACCGTGTTCCACGGCGCGACCGGCGCAGAAGGCTTCCAGCAGGTGTTCTTCGGCTTCGGTGCGGGCAAACAGGTATGAACCGTTGCGCTTGAGTTGCAGGCCGGCGAGTTGTGCCCATTGGCCCCAGATCTCGCGGCTGGCTTTGGCCAGTTCGAGCATCGGGCCCGGTGGCTGGCCGGTGACCAGGGCCTGGCCGAAGTTGCGAACCGAGGCGCCCAGCGGGGTTTCGCTGCGTTCGAAAACGGTGACTTTCAGACCGCGCCTGGCGGCGGCGTAGGCGTGGGACAGGCCGAGAATGCCGGCGCCGACGATCAGCATGTCGTTGTGGTGTGTCATGGAGAGGTGTCCTGAATTCGAAGCCGCCTTCGCGGGCAAGCCCGCTCCCACAGGGTCCGTGGTGTTCACAAAACCTGTGGGAGCGGGCTTGCCCGCGAAGGGGCCCTGTCAGCCGATGAAAATCTTACTTGGCAGCCACTTTCTCGGACTTGCCGTCATAGCGCTTGCGCCACTCGGCCAGGATCTGGTCGCGATTCTTCGAGGCCCAGGCAAAGTCGTTCTTGATCAAACGCTGCTCATAATCGGCCGGCAATTCGGTCTGCGGCTTGGCGATACCCGGTTGCGCGAGGACGGCGAAGTTCTCTTTATAAAGCTCCATCGCCGCCGGGCTCGCGGAGAAGTCAGCCAGTTGCTTCGCCGCCTCTTCGTGCGGGGTGCCCTTGATGACTGCGGTCGCTTCGATCTCCCAGCCCAGGCCTTCTTTCGGCAGGATGATGTCCAGCGGTGCGCCTTGGCGTTTCAGCTGAACGGCCGGGTACTCGAAGGAAATGCCGATCGGAAATTCGCCCGACGCCGCCAGTTTGCAGGGCTTGGAACCGGAGTGAACGTACTGGCCGATGTTCTGGTGCAGGTCGTCCATGTACTGCCAGCCCTGCTTCTCGCCGAAGGTTTGCAGCCAGGCGCTGACGTCGAGGAAACCGGTGCCGGACGAGGCCGGGTTGGGCATGACGATCTTGCCTTTGTACTCAGGCTTGGTCAGGTCCTGCCAGCTCACCGGTTTGGTTAAACCCTGCTTTTCGGCCTCGACGGTGTTGAAGCAAATGGTCGCCGCCCAGACGTCCATGCCGACCCAGGCTGGCGGGTTGGCGGCGTCGCGGTAGTTGCTGCCGATCTTGCCCAGGTCTTTCGGTGCGTAGCTTTGCAGCATGCCTTGCTGGTCGAGAATCGCCAGGCTCGACGCCGCCAGGCCCCACACGGCGTCAGCCTGAGGGCGAGCTTTTTCGGCCAGCAGTTTGGCAGTGATGATGCCGGTGGAGTCGCGCACCCACTTGATCTCGACGTCCGGGTTGGCCTTTTCGAAGGCTGCTTTGTAAGTCTTCAATTGCTCGGCTTCGAGGGCGGTGTACACCGTCAACTCGGTTTTCGCCGCGAAGGCGTTCAGGCTGAAAGCGGTGAGGACAGCAGCGGCCAGGGCCATAGGCTTGAACATGATCTTTTCCTGTTTGAGTTGAGGGGTTGAATCAATGACCAGGCGCGGTCTGCCGCCAGGCCTGGGAGCGGCGCAACAAACCGCGCGAAGCCCAGGCCAGCAGCAGGGACACGCCCGCCGAGGTGAACAGAATCAGGGTCGACATCGCCGCCGCGCCGCCGACGTTGCCAGCGTCGTCCATGTTCAGAACCGCCACCGCCGCGAGGATGGTGTCGGGGCTGTAGAGGAAGATCGCTGCCGAGACGGTGGTCATCGCAGAGACGAACAGATAGCGCACGATGTCCAGCAATGCCGGCAGGCAGATCGGCACGGTGACGCGCAGGTAATGCCGATACAGCGGCGCCTTGAGCGACAGTGCGGCGGCTTCGAACTCGGCATCGAGTTGGCGCAACGCGGTGGTGGCGGTCATTTGCGCGGTGGTCAAATAGTGAGCAATGGTGCAGACCACCAGCAGGGTCATGGTCCCGTAGAGCACATGCAGCGGGTTGCCGCTGAGGTTGAAGAAGAAGACATAACCCAGGCCCAGCACCAGACCCGGCACCGCCATCGGTACGAAACTGAGCATGCGCAGTGTCAGATTCAGTCCGCGCTGGCCCTTGGTTTTTTCCATCAGGTACGCGCCGGTAAAGATCAGCACGCTGCCGATCAACGCCGTGCACAAAGCCATCTTTACGCTGTTGCCATAGGCCAGCCAGCCGCCACCCGCCGTGTCGTTGAACTGGTAATGATTGAGAGACAGCGACAGGTTGTACGGCCAGAATTTCACCAGCGACGAGTACACCGCCATGCCGAACACCAGCAGCAACACCGCGCAGATCAGCAGCACGATGGTCAGGTAGCAACCGTCGCGCAGTTTCGACGGCGCCGGTTGAAAGACCTGCGCTCGACCGCTCATGGAATCGCCGTGACCTCGACGCAACCAGGCGTCGACACCGAAGCTGAACAGCGCCGGCAACAGCAGGACCATGCCGATCAACGCGCCGCGACCGAATTGTTGCTGGCCGACCACGGCTTTGTAGGCTTCCAGCGCCAGCACCTGATAATCGCCGCCGATCACCACGGGCACGCCGAAGTCGGTGATGGTCAGGGTGAACACCAGACAGAACGCCGCGAACACAGCCTGACGCGTTGCCGGCCAAGTGATGCTGCGAAAGGCCTTCGCCGGACTGGCGCCCATGCTGGAGGCGGCATCGAACAGTCGCGCATCCGCCAGGGACAGGGCCGACAGCAGAATCATCAGCGCGTGTGGGAAGGTGTAGATGACCTCACCCAGAACAATGCCCCAGAAGCCGTAGATATTGTCTGAGAGCAAACCGCGCAACATGCCCTGGTTGCCAAACAGATAGACCAGCGCAATCCCCGGCAGCATCGACGGCGCCATCAGTGGCAACAACGACATGCCGCGCCAGATGCCTTTGCCTGGAATCAAGGTGCGTTGCAGGGCGTAGGCAAACAGGTAAGCCAGCGGTACGACAATCGCCGCCACGCTCAGGGAAACTTTCAGGCTATTGCCGAGCAACCAGTGGAAATTGGCACTGGTCACCAATTCACGGGCGGCCACCAGACCGCCGCCCTGCCCGGCCTCCGAGCTGAAACCGCGCCAGAAGATCGCCAGCAATGGCATCAGTACCGCAACGCCGAGCAACACCAGCAACAGGACTTTGCCGCCGACCACGAACACCCGGTCGCCGATCTCGGCACGGGAGGTCTGCCGAACCTGCTTGTGCGGTATCGGCAGCGCGAGGTTCGCGCTCATCAGGCAAACACCTGCAGGCAGCGCGGCGGCAAGGCGACCATGATCTGCTGCGCGCCGAGGCGCGGCATGGCTTCCGGTGCCAGTTCCGCCAGCAATGCGTGGCCCGGCAGTTGATCGAGTTCGAAGCTCATGCGGCAGCGGTTGCCGAGGAAGGTGATTTCGCGAACCTTGGCCGGGAACAGGTTTTCTTCATGCACGGGCGGGTTGACGTTGATCGCTTCGGGACGGCAAAACAGACGACCCGATGCGGCGTTGCCCGAATCGGCGGCCAGGCGCATGTTCATCCCGCCGACCCGGGCATGGCTGTCGCTGCTGCGCTGGAATGGCAGCCAGTTGCCCTGGCCGACGAACTCCGCCACAAACGGTGTAGCCGGGCGGTCGTAGATTTCCTGAGGCGTGGCGTATTGCTCGACCTTGCCGTTGTTCATCACGGCGATGCGGTCGGCCATCAGCATGGCTTCGTCCTGATTGTGGGTGACCATCAGGGTGGTGATGCCGAGGTTGCGCTGCAGTTGGCGCAGTTCGGTGCACAGGTGCTCGCGGACCCGGGCATCGAGGGCCGACATCGGTTCGTCCAGCAGCAGCAACGAAGGTGCCGGCGCCAAGGCCCGAGCCAGTGCGACGCGCTGCTGTTGGCCGCCGGACAATTGGCCAGGGTACTTTTTCTCACTGCCGATCAGGCCGACCAGCTCCAGCATCTGACCGACACGCTGGCGCACTTCATCGCGACCACTGCCGGCGAGGCCGTAAGCGATATTCGCTTCGACGGTAAGATTGGGAAACAGCGCGTAGGACTGAAACAGAATGCCGTAGTCCCGAGCCTGGGGCGCCAGGTGGGAAACGTCGCGATCGCCGAGGTACAACTCGCCGCTGTCCTGCTTCTCAAGACCGGCGATGCAACGCAACAAAGTAGTTTTGCCGCAGCCCGACGGGCCAAGCAGGCACACCAGTTCACCGGCGGCCACGTCGAGGGAAACGTTATCCAGCGCGGTAAAGGCGCCGAAGCGTTTCTGCACGCCACGCACTTTCATCGGGGCGCCGGGGTTGGTCAGGGCAGTTGCGATCGAGTGGTTCATGGACAGGCCTCATCAAGCAGATGAAGGCCATCCTAGATTTGTAATGCGTCCGTCATGTGGCAGTGAGGCAAAAACGGCTGATAGTGGTATTCGAGGATTTGGGTTCACCGCCGATCGTTCCCACGCTCTGCGTGGGAATGCAGCCCGGGACGCTCTGCGTCCCAAGAGCCGAACGCGGAGCGTCCGTTGAGGCATTCCCACGCAGAGCGTGGGAACGATCATTACGCGGGGGCCATTTCCTGCGCCAACCCCAGGAACGCCGCCGGCAGCCGTGCGTTTTTCCGCTCCTTGAGGCAGTACAAATACTCAGGGATCTGCGGCGCATTCTCCAGGGTCAGCACGCGCAGTTGCGGATCATGCGGCACTTCCTGCCGGGCAATGATGCTGATGCCGATGTTGCGCAGCACCGCCTCACGGATCGACTCCCGGCTGCCAATCTCCAGCAACGGCCCAAAACTCACCCCGGCGCCGGCCAGCAATTCCTCGGTCAGGCGTCGAGTGGTCGAGCCCGACTCGCGCATCAATAACGTATGCCCGGCCAACGCACTGAGCGGCACATGGTCGTGAACCGCCAGCGGATGATTGCGATGCACCGCCAGCACCAGCGGATCGCTGCCGAGCACCCGGCGAATCAACCGTGCATCGTCGAGCAATTGCGACGACGCCGCGACATCCACCCGATAGTCCTCCAGCGCTTCGAGCACCTGCTGGGAGTTGCCGATCTCCACCGACACTTCTACCTGCGGCAAGCGCTCGCGAAAGGTCTTCACCAGATCGAGGATGTAATACGGCGCGGTCGCGGCGATGCGCAACGTGCCCTGGACCTGACCGCTGTTGCGCAGGAAAAACTCGATGTCGGCTTCCTGCTGCAACAGCACCTTCACCATCGGCAACAGCCGCGCACCTTCATCGCTGACGCTGAGGCGGCGGCCGCCACGGTAGAACAGTTCAACCGAGTACTGACTTTCCAGATTGCGAATCTGGGTCGTCACCGTGGGTTGGCTCAGGCCGAGTTTTTTCGCCGCCAGGGTAATGCTGCCCAAGCGGGCAACCATGTAAAACGCCTTCAGCTCGGCACTCAGCACACCCTTCCCCCATCGCTTATTTGCGCAACAGGCGCAAACCGTTGAACACCACCAACAGGCTCACGCCCATGTCGGCGAACACCGCCATCCACATGGTGGCGATCCCGGCGAAGGTTACCCCAAGAAAGATCGCTTTGATGACCAATGCCAAGGCAATGTTCTGTTTGAGGATGCTTGAGGTTTGCCGTGACAGCCGGATGAAGGTCGGGATCTTGCGCAGATCGTCGTCCATCAGGGCGACATCGGCGGTCTCGATGGCGGTATCGGTGCCCGCTGCCGCCATGGCAAAACCGATCTCGGCGCGCGCCAGCGCCGGAGCGTCATTGATGCCGTCGCCGACCATGCCAACGTTATGGCCCCGAGCATAAAGGGCTTCGATGGCTTGCAGTTTGTCGGTCGGCAGCAGATCGCCCTTGGCCTCGTCGATGCCGACTTGCGCGGCAATCGCCTGAGCGGTGTGGACGTTGTCGCCGGTGAGCATCAGGGTTTTGATGCCCAGCGCGTGCAACTGCTGGATCGCCTCGCGGCTGGACTCTTTCACGGTGTCAGCCACGGCGAACAGCGCCAACGGGCCGGATTTGTCGAGCAGCAACACCACGGACTTGCCCTGTTGCTCCAGCGCGAACAGCTTTTCCTCCAGTTCAGGCGAGCACAGGTTCAGTTCTTCCACTAAACGGTGATTACCCAAGTGGTAAACCTGGCCGTTGATTTCGCCGCGTACACCGCGACCGGCCAGCGCCTCGAAGTTATCCACAATCAGCGGAGCGAATTGTTTATCCACAGCCGCGTTTGCAATGGCCAGGGACACCGGGTGATCGGAGCGACCGGCGAGCGCTGCGGCAATCGCCGGGGCTGATTCGTCCGCCGTCGGATCAAGCGACAGGTAATCGGTCTGCACCGGTTTGCCGTGGGTGATCGTGCCGGTCTTGTCCAACGCCAGGTAATCGAGTTTGTAGCCGCCCTCCAGATAGACGCCGCCCTTCACCAGAATGCCTTTGCGCGCCGCCGCCGCGAGGCCGCTGACGATGGTCACTGGCGTAGAAATCACCAGCGCGCATGGGCAGGCGACCACCAACAACACCAACGCCCGGTAGATCCAGTCAAACCACAGTGCCCCCATAAACAGTGGCGGAATCACCGCCACCGCAAGAGCCAGGATGAACACCGCCGGGGTGTAGATTTTCGAGAAGCTGTCGACGAAACGCTGGGTCGGCGCCCGCGCGCCCTGGGCCTGTTCCACGGCATGGATGATCCGCGCCAGGGTCGAGTTGTTGGCCGCCGCAGTGACCGAGTACTCAAGGGAACCGGCCTGATTGATGGTGCCGGCGAAGACTTTATCGCCGATGGTCTTCTCCACCGGCAGGCTTTCGCCGGTGATCGGCGCCTGATCGATGGTCGAACTGCCCGACACCACTTCCCCGTCCAGACCGATTCGCTCACCGGGACGCACCCGCACCCGCGCACCCAACTCGATGGCTTTGACAGGCTGCAAGACCCAACTGCCATCGGCCTGCTGCACCGTGGCCTGTTCCGGGGTCATCTGCATCAGGCCACTGATGGCGTTGCGCGCCCGGTCCAAAGACTTGGCCTCGATCAATTCGGCCACGGTGAACAGGAACATCACCATCGCCGCTTCCGGCCACTGACCGATCAGGATCGCGCCAGTCACCGCGATGCTCATCAGCGCGTTGATGTTCAGGTTGAGGTTTTTAAGTGCGATCCAGCCCTTTTTATAGGTGCCGAGGCCGCCGCTGAGGATCGAGATCAGCGCGATGACCGCCACCACCCAGTTCGGCGCAGCGTTGGTGAAGTGGATAACTTCGGCGACCAGGGCGCCAACACCCGACAGCGCCAAGGGCCACCAGTGCTTTTTCTCGGGCGTCGGCGCTGGCGGTTCAACGCCCTGCTCCAGCGGCTCGGCCTGCATCCCGAGGGACTTGATCGCGTCGATGATCGGCGCAGTGCTCGGCAGGTCATGGGTGACGCCCAACACGCGGTTGATCAGGTTGAATTCCAGTTGCTGCACGCCCGAGAGTTTGCCGAGTTTGTTCTCGATCAGCGTCTGCTCGGTCGGACAATCCATGGCGTCGATGCGGAAATTGCTCAGTCGCGCACCGGCCGTTGGGGTTTCGCTCAACTTGATCAGCGACGGTGCCGCCACTTTGGCGGAACAGCAGGAATCCCCGTGGCTGCCATGCTCATGCTTCTGTACAGGCTGCAGCTTGTGGCTGTGATCGTGATCGTGATCGTGATCGTGATCGTGATCAGCCTCGGGTTTGTGCGTGTGAAGGGAATCGCTCATTGGGTCGCGTCCGGAAAGGTGCCTGTTGCCAAGTAAAGACCCTGTAGCCACTATAGGGTCAAGCACCCTTTTGGAGATTGTCGTCATGAAGATCGGAGAACTGGCCAGACTCACCGACTGCGCCGTCGAAACCATCCGCTACTACGAGCGCGAAAACCTGCTGCCAGAGCCGGCCCGCAGCGACGGCAACTACCGCGTCTATACCCAGGCCCACGCCGAGCGCCTGACGTTCATCCGCAACTGCCGCACCCTCGACATGACGCTGGAAGAAATCCGCAGCCTGCTGGCCCTGCGCGACAGTCCGCAGGATCAGTGTGAAAGCGTGAATGCGTTGATCGACGAACACATTCATCACGTGAAGGCGCGGATCGACGGGTTGATGGCGTTGCAGACACAACTGCTCGACCTGCGCCAACGTTGCAGCGAAGGGCCGGATATCGATCAGTGCGGGATTTTGCAGCGGTTGGAGGTCAGCGGCGGGGTTGTAGCGACGGAGATTGAGCATTCCCATGTCGGCCGCAGTCACGGCCATTAGCAACCGATGATCGTTCCCACGCTCTGCGTGGGAACGATCAGGTGGGGCTAGACCGCCATTGGCGCGGTCATTGGGGCGTGATGCTCGTAGCCTTCCAGCGAGAAATCGCTCGGCTCGATCAACTCCAGCCACTCCGGCTGATAAACACCGGTCTTGGCGAAATCCGGCACACGGTCGCTGATCACCAGTTTCGGCATCGGGAACGGCTCGCGCTTGAGCTGTTCATTCAGCATGTCCAAATGGTTTTCGTAGACGTGGGCATCACCGATGAAATAGGTGAACCAGCGCGGCGTATAGCCAGTCAGGCGACCGATCAGGCTTAGCAGCGCGGCGCCTTCGGTGAGGTTGAACGGCGTGCCCAGGCCCAAATCATTGGAGCGGATGTACAGAGTCAAAGAAATCTCTTTGGTCTCCACATTCGGGTGGAACTGGTACAGCAAGTGGCACGGCGGCAGGGCCATTTCGTCGAGCTGGGCCACGTTCCAGCCGTGGAACAGAATGCGGCGGCTGCCCGGGTCCTTGATGATGGTGTCGACGCACTGGCGGATCTGGTCGATCGCCTTGTACAGCACCACGTAGGCTTGACCGTCTTCTTCGCCTTCGGCGATCTGGCGATAGCCCTGACTCAGGGTCTGCTCGATGGCGGCCTGGTTGCTGACCGGGATCTGCTTGTACGCCGGCCATTTGCGCCATTGCACGCCGTAGATCTCGCCAAGGTCGTCTTCGCCCTGACGGAAAGGATTGGCCAGCCACTGGGCGTTTTCGTTGGCGTTCTGATCCCAGACCTTGCAGCCCAGCGCACGGAATTCGGCGGCGTTGTTCACCCCGCGCAGAAAACCGCACATCTCGCCGATGGCTGACTTGAAGGCCATTTTGCGGGTAGTGATCGCCGGAAAACCTTCCTTGAGGTCATAACGCAGCATCGCGCCAGGGAAGCTGATGGTGTTCACGCCGGTGCGGTTGGCCTGTTTGGTGCCGTTCTTGATGACGTGGGCGACCAGTTCGAGATATTGCTTCATGAGTTACCTGTGTCCTTGAACCCGGGACCGTCGCCCCGGGGTTCGAATTTATACAACCGCTGCTGGAGCCGCCGGTGCACGGCGATACGCCAGCCAGATCAGGAACAGACCGCCGAGGATCATCGGTACGCACAGTACCTGACCCATGGTCAGCCAGTTCCAGGCCAGATAGCCCAGTTGCGCGTCCGGTACGCGGACGAATTCGACGATGAAACGGAAGATGCCATAGAACAGCGCGAACATCCCGGACACCGCCATGGTCGGCCGCGGCTTGCGCGAGAACAACCAGAGAATGGCGAACAGCGCCACGCCTTCGAGTGCGAACTGATACAGCTGCGACGGGTGGCGCGCCAGTTGCGCCGGATCGGTCGGGAAGACCATCGCCCAAGGCACATCGGTGGCCTTGCCCCACAACTCGGCGTTGATGAAGTTGCCGATCCGTCCGGCGCCCAGACCGATCGGCACCATCGGTGCGACGAAGTCCATCAGCTGGAAGAACGACTTGCCGTTCTTTTTACCAAACCACAACGCGGCCAGCATCACGCCGATAAACCCGCCATGGAACGACATGCCGCCCTTCCACACTTCAAAGATCAACAGCGGGTTGGCGAGGTAAGCGCTCAGATCGTAGAACAGCACATAGCCCAAGCGGCCGCCGACGATGACCCCCATCGACATCCAGAACACCATGTCGGAGAGTTTCTCTTTACTCCAGGTCGGGTCGAAGCGGTTCAACCGGCGCGACGCCAGCAGCCAGGCGCCGCCGATGCCGATCAGGTACATCAAGCCGTACCAGTGGATTTTCAGCGGACCGATGGCCAAGGCCACCGGGTCGATCTGCGGGTAAGGCAGCATTGCGACTCCTCGTTAGAGTTGAAACCTTCAAATTCCCGGGCGACGCTGTCACGCCAGGATTAAGCCAGGATTGCGCTACGCGTCAGAGCAAGAAGCTCAAGCCGACGCAAAACAGCAAAGCGGCAAACAGTCTTTTCAGCAAGCGCGGCGACAGCGAGTGGGCCAGTCGCGCACCGAGGCGGGCGAAGACCATGCTGGTCAGGGCAATCCCCAGCAACGCCGGCAAATAAATAAAACCGAGACTATGGGCCGGCAGCAGCGGATCGTGCCACCCCAGAATCATGAAACTTAATGCACTGGCCAAGGCGATTGGCAGGCCACAGGCCGACGAAGTGGCCACCGCCTGCTGCATCGGCACGCTGCGCCAGGTCAGGAACGGCACGGTCAACGAGCCGCCGCCGATCCCGAAAATCGCCGAGGCCCAGCCAATGACGCTGCCCGCCACGGTCAGACCGACTTTGCCCGGCACCGTTCGGCTGGCCTTGGGTTTGAAGTCCAAAGCGAGTTGAACGGCGATGATCAGCGCAAATACACCAATGATCTTCTGCAAATTCGGCCCGGAAATCGCTTCGGCCGTCAGCGCGCCGAAACCGGCACCGATCAGAATGCCGAGGGTCATCCAGGCAAAAATCGGCCAACGCACGGCACCGCGGCGATGGTGTTCGCGGATCGCATTGATCGAGGTAAATATGATGGTCGCCAGGGAGGTGCCGACTGCCAGATGCGTCAGGATCGACGCATCAAATCCCTGCAAGGTGAAACTGAACACCAGCACCGGGACAATGATGATCCCGCCGCCTACCCCGAACAGCCCGGCCAGCACGCCCGCACAGGCGCCCAACGCCAGATAGAGCAGAAATTCCATGGCCACATCCCCAAGCATCCCGAATCAGGAGCGGCATGGTAACGGAAGCATGGCCTCGGGCTCCACTGTGGAAGGCGATGGATCGATGAGCGATGTCTGCGTAGAGTGAGCAAAAAACACACAAGGACCACCTTATGTGCCTGATTGTTTTCGCTTGGCGACCGGGTCACGCCCAGCCGCTGATCGTGGCGGCCAACCGCGACGAATTCTATGCCCGGCCCAGCCTGCCGCTGGCGCAGTGGCCCGAAGCACCACAGGTGTATGCCGGTCGCGATCTGGAGGCCGGCGGCACCTGGCTCGGTGTTGGCGCCAATGGACGCTTCGCCGCACTGACCAATATCCGCGATCCGCATCAACCGCCCGCACGCAAGTCGCGAGGAGAGCTGGTGGCGCGATTTCTTGGTGGGGATATGCTGATAGATGACTATTTGAGCGACGTTGTTGCACGTTCGCTGGAATATTCCGGATTTAACCTGCTGGTTGGCAATGCCAACGAACTGTGGCACTTCAATGCCCGGGAGACTGAGGCGGTGATGCTGCCACCGGGGGTTTATGGGTTGTCGAACGCCGGGCTGGATACGCCATGGCCGAAACTGCTCAAGGCGCGGGCGGCGCTGGAAGAAGTGCTGGACGACCCGCAACCCCAGGCTTTATTGGCCTTGCTGAATGATCCGCAGACCGCACCCTTTGCCGAACTGCCGGATACCGGGGTCGGGTTGGCCACCGAGACATTGCTGTCGAGTGTGTTTATTGCCAGTCCGACTTATGGGACGCGAGCGAGTACGGCGTTGATCGTGCATGCGGATGGGACGCGGCATTTGGTCGAGCGGAGTTTTGGGCCGTATGGCGGGCATTTGGGGGAGGTAGAGGTCAGGGTTTGAAGCTCGGGCGATTAATTGTGGCGAGGGAGCTTGCTCCCGCTGGAGTGCGAAGCGCTCCCGATCCGGCCAATGCGTTCTTTCAGAAAAATCGCATCGGCCGGATTACGACTGCTTCGCAGCCGAACGGGAGCAAGCTCCCTCGCCACAGGCCATCAGCCTTTTAGAGGGTCTTGGCCGAAGCCGGATTAATCATCCGCGCCAACCCAAGGTTCTTCAGCGCCAATTGCAGCGAGCTGTGGATAACTTGCGGGTTGTCGATGGTCATCAATTCCGCGAGCAATTCCTTGGCCTTGCTCAGGTTGATCTGACGCAACATCCACTTCACTTTCGGCAGGTTGGTGGCGTTCATCGACAGGCTGTCGAAGCCCATCGCCATCAACAGCACCGCCGCCGCCGGATCACCGGCCATCTCACCGCAGATACTCACTGGCTTGCCTTCGGCATGCGCGTCACGCACCACGCTCTGAAGGGCTTGCAGCACCGCCGGGTGCAGGTAGTCGTAAAGGTCGGCTACCCGCGGGTTGTTTCGATCCACCGCCAACAGGTACTGGGTCAGGTCGTTGGAACCGACCGACAGGAAGTCCACTTGCCGCGCCAGTTCCTTGGTCTGATAAACCGCTGCCGGAATTTCGATCATCACGCCGATCGGCGGCATAGGCACGTCGCAGCCTTCGTCGCGGACTTCGCCCCAGGCCCGGTGAATCAGGTGCAGGGCTTCTTCCAGTTCGTGAGTGCCGGAGATCATCGGCAGCAGAATTCGCAGGTTGTTCAAGCCTTCGCTGGCCTTGAGCATGGCGCGGGTCTGCACCAGGAAGATTTCCGGGTGGTCGAGCGTGACGCGAATGCCGCGCCAGCCGAGGAACGGGTTGTCTTCCTTGATCGGGAAGTACGACAGCGATTTGTCGCCGCCGATGTCCAGGCTGCGCATCGTCACCGGTTGCGGGTGGAAGGCGGCGAGCTGCTCGCGATAGATCGCCAGCTGCTCCTTTTCGCTTGGGAACCTCTGATTGATCATGAACGGCACTTCGGTGCGGTACAGACCGACGCCTTCGGCGCCGCGCTTCTGCGCCCGCGCCACATCCGCCAGCAGGCCGGTGTTGACCCACAGCGGCATGCGGTGACCATCGAGGGTCACGCACGGCAAGTCCCGCAGTGCATCCAGCCCGAGGGCCAGTTGCTTCTCTTCCTCGACCACTTCGGCGAACTGCTTGCGCAGCACTTCGCTGGGGTTGGTGTAGACCTCGCCGTGGTAACCGTCGACGATCATCTGGATGCCGTCGACCTTGGAATACGGCAAGTCGACCAGGCCCATCACCGTCGGGATACCCATGGCGCGTGCCAGGATCGCCACGTGGGAGTTGCCGGAACCGAGTACCGACACCAGGCCGACCAGCTTGCCTTCCGGCACCTCGCCGAGCATTGCCGGCGTCAGTTCTTCGCTGATCAGAATGGTGTTGTCGGGGTAGACCAGGGTCTGCTGACGCTCTTCCTGCAAGTAGGCGAGCAAGCGCCGACCGAGGTCCTTGACGTCCGAGGCGCGCTCACGCAGGTAGGCGTCGTCCATCAATTCGAAACGGTTGACGTGTTCGGCGACCACCTGACGCAATGCGCCTTGGGCCCACTGGCCAGTCTTGATCACGGTAGTGATTTCGCTGCCCAGTGACGCGTCGTCGAGCATCATCAGGTAAACATCGAACAGCGCGCGCTCTTCCGGGCGCAACTGGTTCGCCAGTTTGGCGGACAAGGCGCGCATGTCGGCGCGCACGCCTTCGATGGCGGTCTTGAACAGCCCGAGCTCAGCCGCGATGTCGGTGATGGTCTTGTCCGGCACCACGTCCAGGTCGGCCGGCGGCAGCATGACCACCGCGGTACCGACCGCCGCACCCGGCGAACCCGGTACGCCGATGAACTTGGCTTCCTGGATGCCCTTGCCCTGACGGCCCAGCCCGCGGATCGAACCGGTGGCCTCGGCGTGGGCGATAACGCCGGCGAGCTGCGCGCTCATGGTCACGAGGAAGGCTTCTTCACCTTCGTCGAACTGGCGGCGTTCTTTTTGCTGAATGACCAACACGCCGACAACGCGGCGGTGGTGAATGATCGGCGCCCCGAGGAACGAGGCATAACGCTCTTCACCGGTTTCGGCGAAGTAGCGATAGCGCGGGTGATCCGCGGCGTTTTCGAGGTTCAGCGGTTCTTCACGCGTGCCGACCAGGCCGACCAGGCCTTCGTTGGGTGCCATGCTGACTTTGCCGATCGAGCGCTTGTTCAAGCCCTCGGTGGCCATCAGCACGAAGCGGTTGGTCTCAGGGTCAAGCAGGTAGACCGAGCAGACCTGGCTGCCCATGGCCTCTTTGACGCGCAATACAATAATGCCCAACGCCGCCTTGAGATCCTTGGCGGAGTTAACTTCCTGGACGATCTTGCGCAGCGTATTGAGCATGGCTCGGGGTCGAACTCCGTCGTCAGTCGCGCGATAAAAGGCGCGGGGCAAGCTCTTTGAGAGCGCGTCGATACACTTCGCGCTTGAATGTCACCACCTGGCCCAACGGATACCAATAGCTGACCCAGCGCCAGCCATCGAATTCCGGTTTACCGGTCAAATCCATCCGCACCCGCTGCTCGTTGGAGACCAGGCGCAGGAGAAACCATTTCTGTTTCTGGCCGATGCACAGCGGTTGGCTGTGCGTGCGGACCAGACGTTGCGGCAAACGATAGCGCAACCAGCCCCGGGTGCAGGCGAGAATTTCAACATCTTCGCGCTCTAGACCCACTTCTTCGTTCAACTCGCGGTACAAGGCGTCTTCCGGCGTCTCCTGGGGGTTGATCCCGCCCTGTGGAAACTGCCAGGCATCTTGATTGATACGGCGAGCCCATAGCACCTGTCCGGCATCATTCGTGAGAATGATCCCGACATTGGGGCGGAAACCATCGGGGTCGATCACGGCAACAACCTCGCAAACGCATGTCGCCGCATTGTTCCACAAAGGTTGTGATAGCAGCAACGAGCCGGTCTACCTTATGTGCACTCTTGTGAAAAGTCCGTATTCTGGACGCCTTTCTACAGACTTTTCAGCGAGTAACTGCAATGCGGCTGGCTTTATTCGACTTGGACAACACGCTCTTGGGCGGTGACAGTGACCACGCCTGGGGCGATTACCTGTGCGAGCGCGGCTTCCTCGACGCCGTTGCCTACAAGGCACGCAACGACGAGTTCTATCAGGATTACCTGGCCGGCAAGCTGGATAACGATGCCTACCTGAACTTCTGCCTCGAAGTCCTCGGCCGCACCGAGATGGCCACGTTGGATCAATGGCACCTGGACTACATGCGCGATTGCATTGAGCCGATTGTCTTGCCCAAGGCTATCGAACTGCTGGCCAAGCACCGCGAGGCCGGCGACAAACTGGTGATCATCACCGCGACCAACCGTTTTGTTACCGGGCCGATTGCAGCACGTCTGGGCGTTGAAACCCTGATCGCCACCGAATGTGAAATGGTTGATGGCCGCTATACCGGGCGCAGCACCGACGTTCCGTGCTTCCGGGAAGGCAAGGTGACGCGGTTGAATCGTTGGCTGGAAGAAACCGGGTATTCGTTGGAGGACAGCTATTTCTACAGCGACTCGATGAATGATTTCGCGCTGCTGGAGCAAGTGGCCAATCCGGTTGCGGTCGATCCGGACCCGAATTTGCGCGCTGAAGCCGAGAAGCGTGGCTGGCCGGTGATTTCGTTGCGCGATTGAAATCGCCTGTAGCAGCTGCCGAGGTACGAGGCTGCGTTGGGCTGCGTTGGGCTGCGCAACGGCCCCGGGGGGCGGTCCTGCGGACACGCAACGCAGCCTCGTACCTCGGCAGCTGCTACAGATTTCGCGCTAAACCGGCTTGGCACCCATCAACCCCGCAATGGCAACAAAGCAGACAAAACTGAACAGTGCGAGGGCAAAGGTAAACCTTCCGGTGCCCGCTGCCGGCGCCTTGCGCAGCCGATTCAGCCGCACCAGCAACCAGAACCAGCCCAACGCCGCGACGGTGTACAGCACACTGGAAGCCAACAACCAGACCTGCCCCAGCGGCCAGCCCACCAGATGCACCATCCACCAGCCGGTAAACGGCATGCTCAGCAGCGCCAGCCCCATCACCAGCCAGATAAACACCCACGGTCGCTGCAACGTGCGGGTGTGAGCCGTTGCGTCGCCGTTACGGCGCGTGCGCCAGACCCAGATCGCCAGACCCAGCGCGCTGACCAGCAGCAACACCGTCGCCACCATATGAGCGATTTTCAGGGCGGTTAACGTTTCCATTGTTCGATTTCCTTATGGCCTGGCCATCAGCGTAGCCGCTCAGCCGAGAAACAGCTGATAGGCCGGGTTGTCGCTTTCGTCCCAGTACGGGTAGCCGATTTCTTCCAGCGCTGCGGGCACCAGATGACGTTCTTCATGAGGCACTTGCAGGCCCGCGACCACACGACCATCCGCCGCGCCATGGTTGCGGTAGTGGAACATCGAGATGTTCCAGCGCCCGCCAAGCTTGTTGAGGAAGTTGAACAGCGCGCCCGGACGCTCCGGGAATTCGAAGCGCAGAATCACTTCATCCACCACATGCGCCGCACGTCCGCCGACCATGTGGCGGATGTGCAACTTGGCGAGTTCGTTATCGGTCAGGTCGAGCACCGGGAAACCCTGCTCGGTCAGGCTGGCGAGCAGCGCACTGCGCGGATCGTTTTCCGGGTGCGTCTGCACGCCAACAAAGATGTGCGCCTCGCTGCCAGTGTTGTAGCGATAGTTGAATTCGGTGATCTGGCGCTTGCCGATGGCCTCGCAGAACGCCTTGAAGCTGCCCGGTTTCTCGGGGATGGTCACGGCGATAATCGCTTCGCGGCCCTCGCCCAGTTCGGCGCGCTCGGCGACGTGGCGCAGGCGGTCGAAGTTGACGTTGGCACCGGAGTCGATGGCCACGAAGGTATGCCCGGTGACACCGCGCTGCTCGACGTACTTCTTGATCCCGGCCACGCCCAGGGCGCCGGCAGGTTCGGTGATCGAGCGGGTATCGTCGTAGATGTCCTTGATCGCCGCGCAGATTTCATCGGTGCTGACAGTGATCACTTCATCGACATAGTCTTTGCAGATGTCGAAGGTGTGCTGACCAATCTGCGCCACAGCGACGCCGTCGGCGAAGAGGCCCACGGTCGGCAGGATCACCCGTTCACCAGCGGCCATGGCGGCTTGCAGGCAGTTGGAATCGTCTGGTTCGACGCCGATGATTTTGATTTCAGGCCGCAGGTACTTCACGTATGCCGCGATCCCGGCGATCAGTCCGCCACCGCCTACCGGGACGAAGATAGCGTCCAGACGGCCAGGGTGCTGGCGCAGGATCTCCATGGCCACCGTGCCCTGCCCGGCAATGGTGTGGGGATCGTCGTAAGGGTGGATGTAGACGTAGCCTTTTTCGTCGACCAGTTTCAGCGAATAGGCCAGGGCTTCCGGGAACGAATCCCCGTGCAGCACCACTTTGCCGCCACGTGAACGCACACCTTCGACTTTGATTTCCGGGGTGGTCTTGGGCATCACGATGGTCGCTTTCACGCCCAACACTTTCGCCGCCAGGGCCAGGCCTTGGGCGTGGTTGCCCGCGGAAGCCGTGACCACGCCGCGAGCGCGTTCTTCATCGGAAAGCTGCGTGAGCTTGTTATAGGCGCCACGAATCTTGAACGAGAACACCGGCTGCAAGTCTTCGCGCTTGAGCCAGATACTGTTGCCCAGCCGCTCGGAGAGCTGGCGGGCAGTCTGCAATGGGGTTTCTACGGCAACGTCATAAACGCGCGAGGTGAGGATCTTTTTGACGTACTGTTCGAGCATCGGAAAGCATCACTGAGCGGGTTGGGCAGGGCCAAGGAGTCTAACCCGGCTTTCGCCTGAGCGACCACACTAAACAGGTGGTTTTAGCCGCTCACTGGCGCTGGAGATCCATTGTGGCGAGGGAGCTTGCTCCCGTTGGAGCGCGAAGCGGTCCCCCTGCATTCTTTCAGACATACCGCGCGGGCAGGTTTTACGGCTGCTGCGCAGCCGAGCGGGAGCAAGCTCCCTCGCCACAGGCAAGCCCCATCGCCACCATTCGACATACCGGCAATGACCTTCCCCATCGCGAAGCCTATAATGCCGGCCTTTCGTTCCCTCTTCGGCACTTCGGAGCCCGCATGACCCAGGATCAACTCAAACAGGCAGTGGCTCAGGCCGCCGTCGACTTCATCCTCCCGAAACTCGACGACAAGAGCATCGTCGGGGTCGGCACCGGCTCCACCGCCAACTGCTTCATCGACGCACTGGCCAAGCACAAAGGCGCGTTCGACGGCGCGGTCGCCAGTTCCGAAGCCACCGCCGCCCGCCTCAAGGGCCACGGCATTCCAGTGTATGAGCTGAACACGGTCAGCGACCTGGAGTTCTACGTCGACGGCGCCGACGAAAGCGACGAGCACCTGAACCTGATCAAGGGCGGCGGCGCAGCCCTGACCCGCGAGAAGATTGTGGCGGCCGTGGCCAAGACCTTCATCTGCATCGCCGACGCCAGCAAACTGGTGCCGGTGCTCGGTGCGTTCCCGCTGCCGGTAGAAGTCATCCCGATGGCCCGCAGCCACGTGGCCCGCGAGCTGGTGAAGCTGGGCGGCGACCCGGTTTACCGCGAAGGCGTGCTGACCGACAACGGCAACATCATCCTCGACGTGTTCAACATGCAGATCACCAACCCGGTGGAGCTGGAGAAGCAGATCAACGCCATCGTCGGCGTGGTCACCAACGGTTTGTTCGCCGCACGTCCGGCGGATTTGCTGCTGCTGGGCACCAGCGAAGGCGTGAAGACCCTGCGCGCAAAATAAAACATACGCAAAACCTGTGGGAGTGAGCCTGCTCGCGATAGCGGTCTTTCAGTCAACATCTCGATCGACTGACACGGCCTCATCGCGAGCAGGCTCGCTCCCACAGTAGATTTGGGGTGTTGGTCAGGGTTGTGCCGGTTTTTTGAAGACGTAGAACAGGTTCGGCTCGCTCACCAGGTACATCGTGCCGTCGTCATCCATGGCGATCCCTTCCGCTTGCGGCACTGTCTTCTGCAACCCCTGACGCCCCTTGCTCAATGACATGGTGCTCAGCGGTCGCCCGTCTACATCAAGCTCCAGAATCAGCCGCGATTCATCCGACAACGCCAACAGATGGCCGCTGCGCTCGTCGTATTGCAGGCTCGACAGGTCCGTCACGAACATCCCGGCATCACGCTTGGGGTTGTTCACTACGTGCACTGCGTAGGATTTTTCCGGGTTGTAATGGGGAAAACCCTGCACTTCGTAGATCAGCATCGGGTCGCGTTCCTTGGCGACAAACAACCGCTTGCCCACCGAGTCGTAAGCCAGGCCTTCGAAGCCCTTGTTGCCGCTCATGTGTACACCAAGGGTCATCTGCTCGGCATCCGCCGCGTCGAGGAACGTTGTGTCGTTTTCCAGATGAATCTTGATCAGCCGCTGCTCGCGCTCGTCAGTGATCACGTAGGTGTCGGCGCTGATGAATTCCACGGCTTCCGGATCACCAAACCCGACCAACGCAATGCGTCGAATAATCTGGCCGTCCAGCGACAGCTCGATCAGCTCTGAGTTTTTGTTGGTGACGGTGAACAGGCTTTTGCGCACAGGATCGAAAGTCAACGCCGACACATCGTCATCCAGCCCGACAATGACTCGCGCCTCGACCGCTACCTGGTACTGATCCAGAGCGATGGACTGACCGTTCATGGGCTGCCAAAGGGTGTTCAGGTTGAACCAGGCGCGCTCGAACAGGCGCAGGTACTGGCCGGCCGCAACCAAAGCGATCAGCGCAATGACCGACACAATCAGAATCAGGGGTTTGGGGCGGGCAAGTCGGCGCATTCGGGCAAAGCTCGGAATCAAAACGGGTGGATGAAATACCACGCCAGTCTGAATTGAAGCTTAATGGCCAGTGGCCGCGGTCCCGCAGGTGTACCCCAACAGACGGCCGCGCGCCACCCTCACGATGGGCTTATTTGTGCTTTTCGAAGCGGTAGAACAGATTTGGTTCGCTCACCAGATACAGCGTGCCCGCTTCATCCATGGTCACGCCTTCGGCGCGAGGGATGGTCTTGTTCAAACCATTGAAGCCGCTCAGCAAGGTCATGAAGCTGACCTGCTCGCCCTTCTCGTCCAGCTCCAGCAACAAGTGGGAGTCAGCAGACAGCACCAGCATATGGCCCGTGCGCGGGTCGATGGCCAGGGCCGAGAGGTTGCGGATGTCCAGTTCGTCACTGGCGAGTTTCTGCTTGTCACCGGTGAGTGTCTGGCCGTCGTTGCTTTTCCAGGTGAACAACGCCGGGGGACGTTCTACACCCAGCCACATTTGCTGATTGCGCGAATCCCAGGCAATGGCTTCGAACGCCTTGTTCTGGTCTTTCGAAGGACCGAGGTCGTATTTCGGGAAGTTGGCGATGTTCAGCTCGCGGGTATCGGCATCGACCTTGACGATGGAGAGCATGTGGTCGCGCTCATCGACGATGGCCAGCAGACCGTTGCCCATGGCGGTGACCCCCTCCGGATTGCTCCAACCCACCAGCGGCATCTTGCGCAGCACGTCGCCTTGCAACGTCAGCTCGACCAGGAACGGTTTATTGCCCATGACCGAAAACAGGGTTTTTGACTGAGGGTCGTAAGCCAGGTCCGACGCCTCGTCCTTCTCCATGCCCGGCAGCACCTTGGCGTCGATCACTGCCCGATAATCCGGTAGCCAGATGCTTTCCTGGCGTTCGGCGGGGCTTTCGAAACGCTCCAGCAGCCAGAGCACGCCTCGGTCATCCCAATGCATCGCGAACGCGAGGCCATAGGCGGCAGCGGCCACCAGCAAAAGCCAGGAATACCAACGCATGACAAAGCGCGAACGGCGGACAGTTTTAAGCTTGGGCAGGGGTTGGGTGACCATCGAGGGATGCGTTCCAGAAATTCAGGCTAAGGGTAATAGCACAAGTGGGACCGGCTCAGACGCCGCAAGTCCTGGAATTATCCGGACGGGATGTGAAAAAAACGGGAAATGGCGGTAAAGCCCTTTGCGGGCACCCCAGCCTGATGATCGTTCCCACGCAGAGCGTGGGAACGATCATCACAGGGGTCAGCGGTGATCTGACTAGCGGACGCTGCTGGTGAAGCGGCTGACGCCTGGCAATTCCAGCACCAGTTCGTCACCGACATTCAGCGGACCGACGCCAACCGGCGTACCCGTGAGGATCACGTCACCGGCCTGCAGCGAGAAGCAACCGGCCATGTGCTGGATCATCGGCACGATCGGGTTGAGCATCGCGCTGCTGTTGCCGTCCTGGCGCACTTCGCCGTTGATGGTCAGGCGGATGCCGATGTCGGTCAGGTCAGCGAATGTGCTGCCGGACACGAATGGCGCAATCACTGCCGCACCGTCGAAGGACTTGGCGATTTCCCACGGCAGGCCCTTGGCTTTCAGCTCGGCCTGCTTGTCGCGCAGGGTCAGGTCCAGGGCCGGGGCGAAACCGGAGATAGCATCCAGCACTTCTTCACGGCTCGGTTTGGTCGACAAAGGCTTGCCGATCAATACCGCGATTTCCGCTTCGTAATGCACCGAACCACGTTCGGTCGGAATGCAGAAACCACCTTCCAGCGGCACGACGCAACTGCCCGGCTTGATGAACAGCAGCGGTTCCGTAGGCACCGGGTTGTCCAGTTCCTTGGCGTGTTCGGCGTAGTTACGGCCGATGCACACCACTTTCCCCAACGGAAAGTGAATACGCGTGCCGTCGACATACTGGTGCTGATAGCTCATTACCGCCCCCTGTTTCGTAGCTTTTAAATTCAGAAGTCAAACAGCGAAAATCTTGCCCGGGTTCATGATGCCGTTCGGATCGAACACCGCTTTGACCGCTTTCATGTACTCGATCTCAACCGGCGAGCGGCTGTAGGTCAAGTAATCACGCTTGGTCATGCCCACGCCGTGCTCGGCGGAAATCGAGCCGTTGTACTTCTCGACGGTTTCGAACACCCACTTGTTGACGGTCGCGCACTTGGCGAAGAACTCGTCCTTGCTCAGGTTTTCCGGCTTGAGGATGTTCAGGTGCAGGTTGCCGTCACCGATGTGGCCGAACCAGACGATTTCGAAATCCGGGTAGTGTTCGCCGACGATCGCGTCGATTTCCTTCAGGAATGCCGGGACTTTCGACACAGTGACCGAAATGTCGTTCTTATACGGCGTCCAGTGGGAAATGGTTTCGGAGATGTATTCGCGCAGCTTCCAGAGGTTCTGCAGCTGGGTTTCGCTCTGGCTCATCACGCCGTCCAGCACCCAGCCCTGCTCAACGCAGTGCTCGAAGGTTTCCAGGGCGTGGTTGGCCACTTCTTCGGTGGTCGCTTCGAATTCCAGCAGCGCGTAGAACGGGCAATCTGTTTCGAATGGCGCGGGTACGTCGCCCCGGCCCATGACCTTGGCCAAGGCTTTATCAGAGAAGAATTCGAAGGCGGTCAGGTCGAGCTTGCTCTGGAACGCGTGCAGCACCGGCATGATCGAGTCGAAATCGGTAGTACCGAGGACCATCGCGGTGAGGTTTTTCGGCGCGCGGTCCAGACGCATGGTGGCTTCGACCACAAAACCGAGGGTGCCTTCAGCGCCAATGAACAACTGGCGCAGGTCGTAACCGGTGGCGTTCTTGATCAGGTCTTTGTTCAGCTCCAGCAGATCGCCCTTGCCGGTGACCACTTTCATGCCAGCGACCCAGTTGCGGGTCATGCCGTAGCGAATGACCTTGATCCCGCCGGCATTGGTGCCGATATTGCCGCCAATCTGGCTGGAACCTGCCGAAGCGAAATCCACCGGGTAGTACAGGCCTTTTTCTTCGGCGACGTTCTGCAGGTGTTCGGTGACCACGCCCGGCTGGCAGACCGCAGTGCGGTCAGTCAGGTTGACGTCGAGAATCTGGTTCATGTAGTCGAAGGACACGACGACTTCGCCATTGGCAGCCACGGCAGCGGCGGACAGCCCGGTACGACCGCCGGACGGCACCAGCGCAACCTTGTGCTCATTGGCCCAACGGACGATGGCCTGGACCTGCCCGGTGGTCTTGGGGAACACGATGGCGGTCGGGGCCGGGGCGAAATGCTTGGTCCAATCCTTACCGTAAGCATTCAGGGAGTCGGCATCGGTCAGCACCTTGCCAGGCTCAACCAGGGTCTTCAGCTCTTCAATCAGGGCAGGATTGGTCATCGACAGAACTCTCGAACAATTCATGGTCATCCTGAGAACGCTTCACGTCGCAGGAATGAGTGTTTAGCGGGGTGCGTATGCTAGCATACCGACCCCGCAGGGTAGTGCCCAACGGCTATTCTGCGGTAACGGCATTCTTGCCGTTCGGGTCAGCGTCTGCTGGCTATTTCCTGCCATTTTTCTCCGGGATACAGGTTTACGCAGATGAGCAAGACTTCTCTCGATAAGAGCAAGATCAAGTTCCTTCTTCTCGAAGGCGTCCACCAATCGGCTGTCGACGTCCTCAAGTCGGCGGGCTACACCAGCATCGAGTACCTCACAGGTTCTCTGCCGGAAGCCCAGCTGAAGGAAAAGATCGCTGATGCGCACTTCATCGGCATTCGCTCGCGCACTCAACTGACCGAAGAGATCTTCGATCACGCGAAGAAACTGGTCGCTGTCGGCTGTTTCTGCATCGGCACCAACCAGGTCGACCTTAACGCTGCCCGCGAACGCGGCATCGCCGTGTTCAACGCTCCGTACTCCAACACTCGCTCCGTTGCCGAGCTGGTGCTGGCCGAAGCGATCCTGTTGCTGCGCGGCATCCCTGAGAAGAACGCTTCCTGCCACCGTGGCGGCTGGATCAAGAGCGCTGCCAACTCCTTCGAGATCCGTGGCAAGAAGCTCGGCATTGTCGGTTACGGCTCGATCGGTACTCAACTGTCGGTCCTGGCTGAAGGCCTGGGCATGCAGGTGTACTTCTACGACACCGTGACCAAGCTGCCATTGGGCAACGCCACTCAGGTCGGCAACCTGCACGAGCTGCTGGGCATGTCCGACATCGTCACCCTGCACGTTCCGGAAACCGCTGCGACCCAGTGGATGATCGGCGAGAAGGAAATCCGCGCCATCAAGAAGGGCGGCATCCTGATCAACGCGGCTCGCGGCACTGTAGTTGAACTGCAAGCCCTGGCGGACGCGATCAAGGACAAGCACCTGATCGGCGCGGCCATCGACGTCTTCCCGGTGGAGCCACGCTCCAACGAAGAAGAGTTCGAAAGCCCGCTGCGTGGCCTGGACAACGTGATCCTGACCCCGCACATCGGCGGTTCCACCGCTGAGGCGCAAGCCAACATCGGTCTGGAAGTGGCGGAAAAACTGGTCAAGTACAGCGACAACGGTACCTCGGTATCGTCGGTGAACTTCCCGGAAGTGGCCCTGCCGGCTCACCCTGGCAAGCACCGTCTGCTGCACATCCACGAAAACATTCCGGGTGTGATGAGCGAGATCAACAAGGTCTTCGCCGAAAACGGCATCAACATTTCCGGTCAGTTCCTGCAGACCAACGAGAAAGTCGGCTACGTCGTGATCGATGTCGACGCCGAATACTCGGAAATGGCGCAAGAGAAGCTGCAGCACATCAACGGCACCATTCGTTGCCGCGTGTTGTTCTGATAGTGACTTGAGCGACAAAAAAAGGAGACCTTCGGGTCTCCTTTTTCATGGGCGCGACTAACGTTACTTAACGTTGACGGTGATTTTTTCCGAGACGATCGGCGGATCGAACGGCATGTGGCCGCTATCGCCCAGTTCCAGCTGCAAGGTGTGCTTGCCCGGTGTCAGCTTGATTTCGGCCTGGGTCTGCGCCTTGCCGAAGTGCAAATGGTTGGCATCATTCGGAATCGGGGCGCCAGCAGCTGGCAGTTTGTCGACGTCGATCAGCAAATGGTGATGGCCGGTGTTCTTGGTGACATCGCCCGCTGGTGCCAGCGCAATGTTCTCGACAGCGAACTTGACGACGACGGTTTGCGGAACCGTGGCGCCATCCGCAGGAGAAACGATGGATACTTCTGCACCTTTTGGAGCCGGTGTAGCCGCCGTTGCCAGCATCGAAGCCCCCATCAACAGGCCAGCCAATGCTGCACGTGACATAAAGGTTTTCATTTTCTTCTCCAGTTTTTTCGTAAAATCCGTGTGGCCATGACAACTTCACGGCCAATCGTTGTCGAAGGCACTCGACAACCATAGCAAAGCGAGCCTGAATCAGAGCATCGCAATAATGAATTCAAAGGAGTGACCATGCGCTTTTTGCCTGGCCTGATCTGCCTGCTACCCCTTCTGAGCCCTTTGGTTCATGCCGAACTGATTGACGACGTAAACGACCGCGGCGAATTGCGTATTGCCATTGAGGCTAATACACCGCCCTTCAATTTCAAGGAAGACGGCCAACTCTCGGGTTTTGAAGTCGAGTTGGGGCAAATGCTGGCCAATGAGCTGGATGTGCGAGCCGACTTCGTCATTACCGATTCCAACGATCTGCTGGCCGGTGTCGAAAGCGGTAAATACGACATCGCCATCAACCACATAGCAGTGACCCCGGACCTCAAGGATCGTTTCGATTTCAGCGAGCCTTACGTTCAGACCAACCCGCAATTGATCGCGCAGAAGGAAGAGCCACGTTCGATTTTGCTGGTGCAGTCGCTGACGCAAGAGAAACCAAAAGACACATCGCCGGTTAACCTGGCGATTCCGTTTCAGAAGGGCAACCCGGCGTTTCATGCCAGCCTGGAGAACGCCCTGCAGCGGATCAAGGCGGATGGGCGACTGGAGGCACTGGAACAGAAGTGGTTGGGGGCGGATGCGAGCGTGGCGCCGAAACCCTGATTTCAGGCTGATGAGTAACCCTGTGGGAGCGAGCCTGCTCGCGAAAGCGGTGTATCAGTCGACATTAGGCTGCCAGACATATCGCCTTCGCGAGCAGGCTCACTCCCACAGTGGTTTTGTGTAGGTTCTCAGTCGAGTGTTGCCAGGGCCTGCGCCGCTTGTAGCAACTCGATTTCGCTGAAGACCTGAACCCCATTGCGCTTGAGCAATGCGGCAGTCACGCCCTCGCCACTCACCTTCACCCCACTGAACGTCCCGTCGTAGGTCAACAGATTCCCGCAAGACGGGCTGTTGGCCTTGAGCACGGCAATGCGGATGCCGTGCTTTTGCACCAGTTCCAACGCCTGAAAAGCCCCCGAGAGAAACTCGGCGCTGACGTCCTCGCCCTCGGTGGTGATCACTGAGGCGTGGCCATCCAGCACTTCACCACCCTGCCCGCCCGGAATTTCCGCGGCGGCCCTTGGCGTCGGCAAGCCACCGGCCACCTCCGGACACAACGGCACCACCCGACCTTCATCAAGCCACTGCTGAAGCTGATCGAACGGCCCACTCGCACCGCCGTCGTAACGTACGCGGTGTCCCAGCAGACAGCGGCTTACCAGAATTTTTTGCATGATCAGAACGGCTCGTTGCCACGGCGCCGGAACCAGCCGGTCAACGACAGGCGATCGCGGGTCGCGGGCAGGACTTCATGGGGCACTTCACCCGACAGGAACACCACCAGGCAACCACCTGCGGGCACCACATCATGTTCGACGCTTTCATCGAGGTACATGCGCAACTGGCCGCCGTGCTCGGGCAGCCAGGCGTCGTTGAGATAGACCACCGCCGACACCATGCGCCGGTCGTCGTCGCGAAAACGGTCGACATGCTTGAGGTAGAACGCACCGGGCGGGTACAGCGCAAAATGGCTTTCGAAATCTTCCAGGCCCAGAAACAAACCGCGATTCATCGCCTCGCGCAGGCTGTCCATCAAGTCCAGATAGCTGTCACACGCCAACGCCTGGCCGCGCTCGATCCACTGGATATGGTCGCCGCGAATCCCCTCGCGAACTTCGGATGTCGCCCCGCGCCCTACGGCGGCCGGGGCCAATTCGCCCTCGGCAGCACGTTTACGGCACTCAGCCGCCAGTTCCCGGGTCAGACCCAGAGGAAGGAAAATATGCTGCTGCGACCAGCCGTGCTCGGCCAGGTCGTCGACGATACGTAACAGCAGCGGGTGATCAGAGGGTATTCGCATGCCGCGCATAGTATTCCTGTGCCTGAAAATCCGACAGAGCCGCGCAGCGGGTTGATACGAATTCTCGACAAGGACGAATGCCACACGGAGAATAGTCGCCTGCTGACAGGAGTCCCTATGCGCCGTTTGCTTTTTTCACTGTTGATGTTCTGTGTATTGCCCGCTTGGGCAGACGGCCACGACCAGCTGTACAAGGTCGCCGGTTGGCCAGAACAACGCGCGCATTTCAACGACGCTCTCTCGGCCGCTCAGCAGCGGTACCAGAACAGCCTGCCGCCGGCAGTGTTCCAGGCGCTGGTGAATAACAGCAATCAGCGCTTTGCCCCCCAGGCCGTGGACCAACGCGCCGAAGCGCAATTGCGCAAGGCCCTCGCCGATCCGAAACCTGCGCTGACATTCTTTCAGTCACCTTTGGGCAAGAAAATCGTGGCCGCCGAATTGCTTGCGACCCGTCGCGATCAGTTGGCAAAAAACGCCAAGGGCTTGCCCAAGATCCAGGCCAGCGACACCCGCATGCTGATCATCGGCCATCTGGCCCAGGCCTTGCCCGCTCGCGAAGCCGGCGCGGAAGTCAGCCTGGCGATCGCCGGCGTCGCGGCCGACAGCCTCAGTTCGATGATCCCCGGCCTGCTCGGCGGCGGTCAGGCTCAAGGCATGTTGAATGGTCAGCGTCAGCGCTTGATGGAGCAGATCGGCAACGACCTGAACAACACGCTGTTGTATGTCTATCGCGACCTGTCGGATGAAGAACTGGAAGAATTCGCGACCTTCGCCGAGTCCGCCGAGGGCAAGGCTTATTACCAGGCAGCCTTGGCGGCGATTCGCGCGGGGTTGGCGGTTGGGCAGTAATGTTTAGCGCCTGATAAATCGTTATCGCGAGCAGGCTCGCTCCCACAGTGAGCGAGTTGTTCACATGTGGGAGCGAGCCTGCTCGCGAAGAGGCCAGCACAGACGCTAAAGATTCCTGCCCTTGATCCGCTTGGTCAAAAACCCGAAATACTCCCGCCGCAACGCCATCGTTTCATTCGCCAGGTGATGCCGTGCCTCAGGCAACATCAGCACCTGCGGCCGATCGAACTTGCCCCGCAACACTTCAAGGTTATGCTCCCAATCCACGGTCATGTCCGCCTGCCCCTGCACAATCAGCGGTCGCCGCATGCTGTACGGTGCGGCTTCGATGTGCTTGATCCAGCGCGCCAGCGCACCGACCCAGGCAGTCGGCAAACGGAGCGGTTGCAACGGGTCCGCTTGCAGGAAGGGCAAAAAATCCGGGTCGTTGGAGTTCTCGCTAAAGCGCCGGGCGATGGCTTTGACGAAAGGCTTGAGCAGGTAATAACTGAGCTGCGACCAGCCCCAGGCCCGCGGCCTTACCAACGGCGACAGCAGAATGACCTGGCCCTGGGCCGGACTGCTGGCCCCCTGATTGAGCACATGATCGATCACGATCGCGCCGCCCGTGCTTTGCCCGCACAGGTGCCACGGCTGCGGCAGATCGAGGGATTGCGCCTCGGTGAACAACCCTTGCAGCGTGTCCTGATACTCGGTGAAATCCTTGATGCTGGCCCGTTCGCCACTGGACAGCCCGTGTCCCGGCAGGTCGCAGGCAATCACCGCAAAATCCTGCTCCAGCGCCCACTCGATCACATGCCGGTAAAGCCCGGTGTGATCGTAATAACCGTGGAACAAAAACAGCGTCGCCTTCGCCCGCTCGGGCCACCAGACCTGGCTGACCACTTCATAACCATCGATCGCGAAACGCCCAAGGCCACTGCGCACGTTGCGCCCCGCAAAATCCAGCCCGTAGAAACGCTGGTAAGCCAGCGCTTCTACCGACAGCGGCTGCCAGTCGGCCAGCGGCCGCAGGCTGGCACGCAGGTGATCGGGGTCGAAAGTGGCAGACATGAGCAATTCCAGAACGCGAAACGGACTTTATGGGCCTGCGATATTCATCTGTTGGGGCAAGCATGGCAAGCTAGCGCACCTTCGAGGACTGAAATCCATGCGTTCGCCCTACCGCGCCACATTGCTTGCCAGCCTGCTCGCCCTCGTGTGTGCCGGCGTGCTGTGGGCTGCCTACGACTGGTTTGAGGGACGCTACCTGCGAGCGTTCAGCGAGCACACCGCGGTGTTCTCCGGCGACCCGCTGCGCCTGCCCGATAACCTCGCCGGCCCCGGCGCCATCCGCCTCGTGCATTTCTGGGACCCGGCCTGTCCGTGCAACGTCGGTAACCAACAACACCTCAGCGAACTGGTTGAGCATTATGTACCGCAAGGCGTGGAGTTTTATGCGGTACAAAAGCCTGGCAGCCACGGCCAGTTGCCGAACACCTTAAGCAGCCTGAAAAGCATCGTCGTCCTGCCGGGTTCCGAACAGATCCCCGCAAGCCCGGCCGTGGCGATCTGGGATCGCAACGGCAAACTGGCGTATTTCGGCCCGTACAGCGAAGGCCTGACCTGCAATTCCAGCAACAGCTTTATCGAACCGATTCTGCAAGCGTTGAACGAAGGCCGTGCGGTGAATGCCACGCACACACTGGCCGTGGGTTGTTACTGCCCGTGGCCAGTCGACACACAGAAGCAAACGCTGACAGGAGACGCGAATCCCTCCTAAGTGCGATGGCCAGGTCGGCAAGCCGTGTTAAACAGTGGCGCCAGGAACTGCTGCCACACATAACAACAAGGAATCACCATGAAACGCAGCCTGACCGTCCTCGCCCTGCTGGTTGCCGCACTCGCCGCAGGTGCAGGCTGGTACGTTTTCAGCAAGCAGCCGACACGCCAAGGCATGGTGGAGCTGCAACACCTGCAAGGTTCGGTCACCGTGCGCTACGACGAGCGCGGCATCCCGCACATCCGAGCCGATAACGAAACCGACCTGTACCGCGCCCTCGGCTACGTGCACGCCCAGGACCGGCTGTTTCAGATGGAAGTCCTGCGCCGCCTCGCCCGCGGCGAGCTGGCCGAGGTGCTGGGCCCGAAACTGCTCGACACCGACAAGTTGATGCGCAGCCTGCGCATTCGCGAACGCGCCGACACCTACCTGGCGAACATGGAAAAACAGTCGCCGGCCTTTATCGCCATGCAAGCCTATCTGGATGGCATCAACCAATATCAGGACGGCCATTCAAAACCTGCGGAATTTGATGTACTGGGCATTCCCAAACGTCCTTTCACCGCCCAGGACACCATCAGCATCGCCGGTTACATGGCCTACAGTTTTGCTGCGGCGTTTCGCACCGAACCGTTGCTGACCTACGTGCGCGATCAGTTGGGCGCCAACTACCTGAACGTCTTCGATCTCGACTGGCAGCCCAAGGGTGTACTGACGAAAAACCGCAGCGCTGCCCTGCCGCCCCTCGCCAGTACCGACTGGAAAGACCTCAACGCCCTCGCCCGTCTCAGCGAACAGGCGCTGGCCGACAACGGCTTGCCGCAGTTCGAGGGCAGCAACGCCTGGGCGGTCTCCGGCAGTCGGACCAAAAGCGGCAAGCCGCTGTTGGCCGGCGACCCGCATATCCGTTTTTCCGCGCCGTCGGTGTGGTATGAAGCGCAGCTCTCGGCACCGGGTTTCGAGCTCTACGGCCACTATCAGGCATTGATGCCATTCGCCTCTCTCGGGATGAACCGCGACTTCGGCTGGAGCATCACCATGTTCCAGAACGACGACCTCGATCTGATTGCCGAGAAGGTCAACCCGGACAACGCCAATCAGGTCTGGTATCGCGGCAAGTGGGTGGACATGGTGACCAGCGAACAGCAGATCGCGGTCAAGGGCCAGGCACCAGTGACATTGGTGCTGCGCCAGTCGCCCCACGGCCCGATCGTCAACGATGCGCTGGGCAGCAGCGTCGGTAAAACGCCGATCGCCATGTGGTGGGGTTTTCTCGAAAGCCAGAATCCGATCCTTGAGGGCTTCTATCAGCTCAACCGCGCCGACACCCTGGCCAAGGCGCGCAGTGCCTCTGCAAAGATCCAGGCGCCGGGCCTGAACATCGTCTGGGCCAACGCCAAGGGCGACATCGGCTGGTGGGCAGCAGCGCAATTGCCGAAACGTCCGGCGGGTGTGCGTCCGGGGTTCATACTCGATGGCAGCACCGCCGACGCGGACAAGGAAGGTTTCTACCCGTTCAGCGCCAACCCGCAGGAAGAGAACCCGGCACGCGGTTACATCGTCTCGGCCAACTTCCAGCCGGTGTCGCCGACCGGCATGGAGATTCCCGGTTACTACAACCTGGCCGATCGAGGTCAGCAGCTCAATCGCCAGCTCAGCGACAAAACCATCAAGTGGGATCTGGACGCCAGCCAGAAGCTGCAACTGGGCACCACCACCGCTTACGGCCCGCGCCTGCTGGCGCCGCTATTGCCGGAATTACGTGAAGTAGTGAGCGATCCCGCCGAACTCAAACTGGTTGAGCAACTGGCCCAATGGCAAGGTGACTACCCGCTCGATTCCACCAGCGCCACGTTGTTCAACCAGTTCCTGTTCAACCTGGCTGACGCGACGATGCACGATGAGCTGGGCAATGATTTCTTCGAGACTCTGCTGTCGACCCGAGTGATTGATTCCGCACTGCCTCGCCTGGCCGCGACTGCCGATTCGCCGTGGTGGGACAACCGCAACACCCCCGACAAGGAAACCCGCGCCGATACGGTCAAGGTTGCATGGCAGGCGAGCATTGCTCATCTCAAGACCACCCTCGGCGCCGATTTCGCGCAATGGCAATGGGGCAAGGCGCACACGCTGACCCATGGCCATCCGCTGGGACAGCAAAAGCCGCTGGAGCGGATTTTCAATGTCGGCCCCTTCGCGGCACCCGGCACCCATGAAGTACCGAACAACCTCTCGGCCAAAATCGGCCCCGCGCCGTGGCCAGTAACTTACGGCCCGTCGACCCGGCGCCTGATCGACTTCGCCGACCCGACCCACAGCCTGACCGTCAACCCGGTCGGCCAGAGTGGCGTACCGTTCGACAGCCACTATGACGATCAGGCTGAGGCGTATATCGAAGGGACCTACTACCAGGCGTATCTCAACGACGAAGAAGTTACGGCCAATACCCGCAGTACGTTGAAGCTGTTGCCGGCGCGTTCAGCTCAGTAGTTGATCGTTCCCACGCTCTGCGTGGGAACGATAGATCAGCGTTCAAACCATCGCCGCAAAGTTCAGCCTGAACTGCTGTGGCGTCACGCCCAGCCTGCGATTGAACACACTGCGCATGTGCTGGGCATCGCGAAATCCGCACTGGTAAGCCACGGTCTTCAGCGGCGAGTGGGTGCTTTCAAGCAACACCCGCGCCGCATCCACCCTGGCCCGTTCGACGAATTCTGCCGGGGTGACTTTCGCCTCTTTGGCAAACACCCGGGAAAAGTTGCGGGCGCTCATGTTGGCGGCGTTGGCCAGGTCGGCAATCGCCAGGTCGCCCGTCAGGTTGGCCAATACATAGAGCTGCACCAACGCCACGGCCGAAGTGGGCTCGGCGTGTGGCGTGAGGAATGGGCTGAACTGTGACTGCCCACCCGAGCGCTGAGTGAACACCACCAGTCGCTTTGCCACATTCAGCGCGACTTCCGGCCCGTGATCCCTGGCCAGCAAGTACAGCGACAAATCAATCCCCGCCGTTACACCCGCCGAGGTGTAGAGCTCGCCGTCCTGCACGTAAAGGCGATCCGCCTCGACCTGAGTCGACGGGCACAACTGCGCCAGCGCCGCGGCGTCACCCCAGTGGGTGGTGACCGTTCGCCTTTCCAGCAACCCGGCCCGGGCGAGCATGAACGCGCCGTTGCAGATCGAGCCAAAACGTTGCGCCTGAGCGCAGGCGTCGCGCAGCCAGGTATCGAACGCCGCACCAAAATCCATGAACGGCAACTGCGGCCCACCGGCCACCAGCAGCAAGTCATACGCCTCCAGCGCTTCGCTGAAATGCCGATGGGCATTGAGTGACAAACCGTTGGAACACGCCATCATCCCGCGCTCGACGCCGATCACCTCCAGTCGATAGTGATCGGGGGGTTCAAGGAAACGATTGGCTTCGCAAAACACATCCATGGGACCGGTGACGTCCAGGGACTGAACGCCGGCAAAGACCACGATGGCAACGGTTTTACTCATGGCAGGAATCGCCTTCCAGGTATTGAAATGAAAGTCAGCCATCACACGACCTGTAGCAGCTGCCGAGCCTGCGAGGCTGCGTCCGGCTGCGCAGCAGTCGTGAAATCAGGCAATGCGGTCTTTCAGGTGAATCGCGTGCGCAGGGTTTACGACTGCTGCGCAGCCGGACGCAGCCTCGCAAGCTCGGCAGCTGCTACAGGGGGTGCGTGTATCCTGATTCAAACTTAGCCAATCCTCGCCCAACACGCGAGGTTGGCACGATATGCATGCTCATTGGCCGGGATCGCAGCCTTGGATCGATTGTCCGGTTTCGGGGGCGCGGACAGACTGAACCCATCAGCGCCGCCACGGCGCTCCCCATGAGGACAGCACGATGAGCAGCACCATCGCCGGTATCAAAATCCCCGACAGTGCGTTGGCCAAAGCCACCACGGAATACATTCGCGACGTCGAATCAGACTTGCTGTATCACCACTCGCGCCGGGTGTTTCTGTTCGGCGCCTTGAGCGGTGAACGCAAGCAACTGACCTACAACCCCGAACTGCTGTACGTCGGCGCGATGTTCCATGACTTGGGTCTGGTGGAGGGTCATCGCAGCGACAACGAACGCTTCGAAGTCGATAGCGCCAATGCCGCCAAAGCGTTCCTCAAGCCTTACGGTTTGTCCGATGACGATATCGAGCAGGTCTGGTTGTCGATTGCCCTGCACACCACACCGGGCGTGCCGCAACACCTGCGACCTAATGTGGCGCTGGTCACCGCGGGTGTTGAAATGGATGTGCTGGGCATCGATTACGCAGCATTCCCCAGCGCGCAACGCGAAGCAGTGGTGCATGCCCACCCGCGTGGCGAAGGGTTCAAGGAATGCATCCTGTGTGCGTTTGCCAATGGCTTCAAACACAAGCCGGATACCACGTTTGGCACCGTGAACGCGGATGTGCTGGTGGATAGCGAGCAGGGCTTCAAACCGATGAACTTCGTCGAGATCATCCGCAAGTCCCCTTGGGTTTCCTGATCTTGATCGTTCCCACGCTCCGCGTGGGAATGCAGCCCGGGACGCTCCGCGTCCCCTCCAAAGCCGAACGCGGAGCGTCCGTTGAGGCATTCCCACGCAGAGCGTGGGAACGATCAGGTGAGGCTCAAGCCGCTTCCGGCGCCTGCGGGGCGCGACGCACGTCCGGTTGTTTCCAGGAGTCGGCAGCGCTTTCTTCGATCGCCTGCTGGATCGCACGCTTGCGACTTTCTTCGGCACGGCGGCTGAAGAACCAGACCAGGAACGTCATCAGCGATACCGCCAGCAGAATCAGACTGGCCACGGCGTTGATCTCGGGTTTCACGCCCAGACGCACCGCCGAGAACACTTCCATCGGCAGGGTCGTGGAACCCGGGCCGGACACGAAGCTCGCCAATACCAGGTCATCCAGGGACAAGGCGAACGACATCATGCCGCCAGCCCCCAACGATGGCGCGATCATCGGAATGGTGATCAGGAAGAACACCTTCCACGGCCGCGCCCCAAGGTCCATGGCCGCTTCTTCGATGGACAGGTCCAGCTCACGCAAGCGCGCCGAGACCACCACCGCCACATACGCCGCACAGAACGTCGTGTGGGCGATCCAGATGGTGAGGATGCCGCGTTCCTGTGGCCAACCGATCATCTGCGCCATCGCCACGAACAGCAGCAACAGCGACAGACCGGTGATCACCTCAGGCATCACCAGCGGCGCGGTGACCAGGCCACCGAACAGAGTGCGGCCCTTGAAGTGGGTGATACGGGTGAGTACGAATGCCGCCAGCGTCCCCAGTGCCACCGCTGCAATCGCCGTGTAGCAGGCGATTTCCAGCGAGCGCACCACCGAGCCCATCAGTTGGGTGTTGTCCATCAAGCCGACGTACCACTTGATCGACCAGCCGCCCCACACCGTCACCAGTTTCGAGGCGTTGAACGAGTAGATCACCAGGATCAGCATCGGCGCGTAGATGAACAGCAAACCCGCCACCAGCATGAAACTTGAGAAACGGAAGCGCTTCATTCTTTACCCTCCATTTCCTTGGCCTGACTGCGGTTGAACAGGATGATCGGCACAATCAGGATCGCCAGCATCACCACCGCCAGGGCAGACGCCACCGGCCAGTCACGGTTGTTGAAGAACTCTTGCCAGAGCACCTTGCCGATCATCAGGGTTTCCGGACCGCCGAGCAGTTCCGGGATCACGAACTCGCCCACCACCGGAATGAACACCAGCATGCAGCCGGCGACGATGCCGTTCTTGGACAGCGGAATGGTGATCTTCCAGAAGCTGTTGAACGTGCTTGAACCCAGGTCGGAGGCGGCTTCCAGCAGGCTGTTGTCGTGCTTCACCAGGTTGGCGTAGAGCGGCAGGATCATGAACGGCAGGTACGAATAAACCACGCCGATGTACACCGCGAGGTTGGTGTTGAGGATCTGCAGCGGTTCGTCGATCCAGCCCATGGTCATCAGGAAACCATTGAGCAGACCGTTGTTGCTGAGGATGCCCATCCACGCGTAAACGCGGATCAGGATCGCGGTCCAGGTCGGCATCATGATCAGCAGCACGAGTACCGTTTGCATCTCTTTGCGGGCACTGGCGATGGCGTAGGCCATCGGGTAGCCGATCAGCAAACAGAGGACAGTGCTGATCAGCGCCATCTTCAATGAGCCGAGGTAGGCGGCGATGTACAAATCATCGCCGGCCAGCATCGCGTAGTTGCTCAGGTTAAGCAGCAACTGCACCTTTTGGTCGAGGTAGCTGTAGATCTCGGTGTACGGCGGAATGGCCACGTCGGCTTCGGCGAAGCTGATCTTCAGGACGATGAAGAACGGCAACATGAAGAACAGGAACAGCCAGATGAACGGAACCCCGATGACCAACTGGCGGCCACCGGGAATTATTCGATTGAGGCGGCGTTTGAATTTGCGCATGTTCATGAGCGAAGTACCACGCCGCTGTCGTCTTCCCAGTACACATAAACCTGGTCACCCCAGGTTGGGCGCTGGCCGCGGCGCTCGGCGTTGGCGACGAAAGACTGGACGATCTTGCCGCTCGGCAGTTCGACGTAGAACACCGAGTGGCCGCCGAGGTAGGCGATGTCGTGCACCTTGCCGCTGGACCAGTTGTATTCGCAGGTCGGCATGGTCGGCGTCACCAGCAGTTTTTCCGGACGGATCGCGTAGGTCACGGATTTGTCCTGCACCGACGTGCTGATACCGTGGCCCACGTAAATCTGCCGGTCCAGGTCCTTGCAGGTGATGATTGCGTGGCCTTCGGCGTCGTCGATCACTTCACCTTCGAAGATGTTGACGTTGCCGATGAATTCGCAGACCAGGCGGCTGGTCGGGGTTTCGTAGATGTCGATCGGGCTGCCGATCTGGGCGATCCAGCCCAGGTGCATGATCGCGATACGCTCGGCCATGGTCATGGCCTCTTCCTGGTCGTGGGTCACCATGACGCAGGTTACGCCGACCCGCTCGATGATCTCGACCAGCTCCAGCTGCATTTGCGAACGCAGCTTCTTGTCCAGAGCCCCCATCGGTTCGTCGAGCAGCAACAGCTTCGGCCGCTTGGCCAGGGAACGCGCCAGGGCCACACGCTGACGCTGGCCACCGGACAACTGATGCGGCTTGCGCTTGGCGTACTGCGTCATCTGAACCAGCTTGAGCATGTCCGCGACACGGGCATCGACTTCAGCGGCGGGGATTTTGTCCTGTTTGAGGCCAAATGCGATGTTCTGCGCCACGGTCATGTGCGGGAACAACGCGTAGGACTGGAACATCATGTTGATCGGTCGCTCGTAGGGCGGCATGTCCGTGATGTCTACGCCATCGAGGAAAATGCGCCCCTCCGTGGGCCGTTCGAAGCCTGCGAGCATGCGCAGCAACGTGGATTTGCCCGATCCCGAACCGCCGAGCAGGGCGAAAATCTCGCCTTTCTTGATTTCCAGGGACACGTCGTCCACGGCAATCGTCTCGTCGAACTTCTTCGTGACCCGGTCGATTTTGACCAACACCTGTTTAGGTGATTGGTCGCCCTCGAGGGCTTTCTTATAGGCGCCGGAGGCAACTGCCATTTACGAAACTCCCAGAAAAAAAGAGTGCAGTTCGCTCAAGGTGAGCCAACCTTGGATAGTTTGAGCCTTGTCGCTATTTACCCGACTTGACCTTGGTCCAGCTGCGGGTCATCAAACGTTGAATGTTTGGTGGCAACTCGATAGACACGTAAGTCTTGTCGAGGACGGCTTGCGGTGGATAAACCGATTCGTCGGTGCGAATGGATTCGTCCATCAGCTTGTCCGACCCTGGGTTAGGGTTGGCGTAACCCACGTAATCGCTGACTTGGGCGATCACCTCGGGTTTCAGCAAATAATTGATAAAGGCGTGGGCTTCCTTGACGTTGGCTGCATCCTTGGGGATCGCCAGCATGTCGAACCAGAGCGCGCCGCCCTCTTTCGGAATCGAGTAGGCGATGTTCATGCCTTTGCCGGCTTCAGCCGCGCGGGCCTTGGCCTGGAACATGTCGCCGGAAAAACCGATCGCCACGCAGATATCGCCGTTGGCCAGGTCCGCGATGTATTTGGACGAGTGGAAATAGGTCACGTAAGGCCGCACCGCCAGCAACTTGGCTTCGGCCTTTTTGTAGTCTTCGGGGTTGGTGCTGTTGGCGTTCAGGCCCATGTAGTTGAGGACCGTGGGCATCATTTCATCGGCGGAGTCGAGAAACGCCACGCCGCAGCTTTGCAGTTTCTTGATGTTTTCCGGCTCGAACACCACATCCCAGGAATCGATCTTGTCGAGGCCCAAAACAGCCTTCACTTTGTCGACGTTGTAACCGATGCCGTTGGTGCCCCACAGGTACGGCACGGCGTACACGTTACCCGGATCGTTTTGCTCCAGGCGCTTGAGCAGCACCGGGTCGAGGTTGGCATAGTTGGGCAGCTTGGACTTGTCGAGCTTCTGGAAAGCGCCCGCCTTGATCTGCTTGCCGAGGAAGTGGTTGGACGGTACGACCACGTCATAACCGGTACGCCCGGCCAGCAACTTGCCTTCCAGGGTTTCGTTGGAGTCGAAGACGTCATACACCGGCTTGATGCCGGTCTCTTTCTGGAAGTCGGCCAGGGTTGTCGAACCGATGTAGTCCGACCAGTTATAAATATGCACAGTGCCAGCGGCCTGGACACTCACGGCAAGTGTCAGTCCGGCGCCGACCAGCAGTGCATTGCGCAACAAAGAAAAAACAGGCACGTGGAGGTCCTCTAAAATTAGTTGGGCCCAAGTTGCCCCGCGTTACATGACAGCCATGGCTGCCTGGCAACAAAACCGGCGCGCAACTTACCCTCGAAAAACCGTTCCAGCAAAACTTTTATGCAGAACCCTGTAACAGCTGCCGAAGGCTGCGTTAAGGTCCGAAGGACCTTCCCGCGTTCTTGAGAGCGCAACCGCTGCGCGGTTGGACGCAGCCTGCGACAGCTGCTACAGGGTTTGTTACTTACTTACCGGATTTGATCTTGGTCCAGCTGCGAGTCAGGATCCGCTGCGTCGCGGCCGGCAAGTCGGCAATCGCGTACAGCTTGGCCAGCACGTCTTCTGGCGGGTAGATGCCCGGGTCGGCGGTGATTTCTTTATCGACCAATGCGGTGGCGGCTGCGTTACCGTTCGGGAAACGTACGGCGTTGGTGATTTCAGCCATGATTTCCGGCTTCTGCAGGAAGGTCATGAACTTGTAGGCGCCTTCGACGTTTTCGGCATCTTTAGGGATGGCGACCATGTCGTAGAAGCTGCCTGCACCTTCTTTCGGAATGTTGTAGCTGACTTTCACCTTGTCACCGGCTTCAGCCGCGCGAGCCTTGGCCTGGTAGATGTCGCCCGAGTAACCCACGGCCACGCAGATGTTGCCGTTGGCCAGGTCGGAGATGTACTTGGACGAGTGGAAGTAGCCCACCGACGGACGAATCTTCAGGAAAAGCGCTTCGGCTTCGGCCAGTTGTTTTTTGTCCTGGCTGTCGGTTGGGTAACCGAGGTAGTGCAACGCCACCGGAATCATCTCGGTTGGCGAATCGAGGAAGCTGATACCGCACGATTTCAACTTGGCAGCGTTTTCAGGTTTGAACAGCAGGTCCCAGGAGTTGGTTGGCGCATCGGCGCCCAGTGCAGCCTTGACCTTCTCGGCGTTGAAGCCGATACCGATCGAACCCCACATGTACGGGAACGCGTGTTCGTTGCCCGGGTCGCTTACCGATACTGCTTTAAGCAGGTCAGTGTTCAGGTTCTTCCAGTTAGGCAGCTTGGACTTGTCGAGCTTCTGGTAAACGCCGGCCTTGATCTGCTTGGCCAGGAAGTTGTTCGACGGTACGACGATGTCGTAGCCGGACTTGCCTGCCAGTAACTTGGCTTCCAGGGTTTCATTACTGTCGAAGACGTCGTAAACAACCTTGATCCCCGACTCGGCTTCGAACTTCTTGACGGTGTCCGGCGCGATGTAATCGGACCAGTTGTACACGCGAAGAACCTTGTCGTCCGCCTGAACTGCGCCCGCCATCATGCCCATCAGGGACATGGCGAGGAGGGTCTTGCCAGCTATCTTCATACCTAATGCCTTCATGGGTAATGCTCCAATTATTCTTTTTAACCACGTTCTTGTTAACCAAGAGCCAGCGGCCTTTTCCTGGGCAACTAAAACAACCGGTAGTCTGGCAAGATCCAAGGCAGGCTTTCAAGGAAAGACCCATCCTTTGTTTGCGCTGAGCGAAGTGCACACTTCACACCTCGCTCAGAGCCTAGCACTTAGCCCTGCAACGCACTCAAGGTCAGGTCCAGGCACTTGCGTGCCTTGGTCACCAACTCGTCGATTTCAGCCGGTGTAATCACCAGTGGCGGAGCAATGATCATGGTGTCGCCCACGGCGCGCATGATCAGGCCGTTTTCGAAGCAGAACGTGCGGCAAATCATGCCGGCGCCCTTGCCTTCGAAACGTTTGCGAGTGGCTTTGTCCTGAACCAGTTCTATGGCCCCCAACAGACCCACGCCACGCACTTCGCCCACCAACGGGTGATCGCTCAGTTCCCGTAGACGCTTTTGCAAATAGGGTGCCGTTTCTGCATGAACGCGCTCGATAATTTTTTCTTCGCGCAGGATGCGGATGTTCTCCAGTGCCACCGCAGCGGCCACCGGGTGCCCGGAATAGGTGAAACCGTGGTTGAAATCGCCGCCTTCGTTGAGCACCTCAACCACTTCATCACGCACGATCAGGCCACCCATAGGGATGTAGCCGGAGGTCAGGCCTTTGGCGATGGTCATCATGTCGGGTTTGAGGTCGTAGAAATCGCTACCGAACCACTCGCCGGTACGGCCGAAACCACAGATCACTTCGTCAGCCACGAACAGGATGTCGTACTTGGCAAGGATTTCCTTGATGCGCGGCCAGTAGGTGGCTGGCGGAATGATCACGCCGCCGGCACCCTGGATCGGCTCGGCAATAAAGGCACCGACGTTGTCCACGCCGACTTCCAGAATCTTCTCTTCCAGCTGATTGGCCGCCCAGACACCGAACTCTTCCGGTGTCATCTCGCCGCCTTCAGCGAACCAGTACGGCTGCGCGATGTGGACGATGCCCGGAATCGGCAAGTCGCCTTGTTCGTGCATGTACGTCATGCCACCCAGGCTCGCGCCGGCCACGGTGGAACCGTGATAGCCGTTCTTGCGGCTGATGATGACTTTCTTCTTCGGCTGACCCTTGATCGCCCAGTAGTGACGAACCATACGCAGCATGGTGTCGTTGCCTTCAGAACCGGAACCGGTGAAGAACACATGGTTCATGCCTTGTGGCGCGATGTCGGAGATGGCCTTGGCCAGTTCCAGCACCGGTGGGTGAGCCGTCTGGAAGAACAGGTTGTAGTAAGGCAGTTCGCGCATCTGTTTACTGGCGGCATCGGCCAGTTCATCGCGACCGTAGCCGATGGCTACGCACCACAGGCCGGCCATGCCGTCGAGGATCTTGTTGCCTTCGCTGTCCCAGAGATAAACGCCTTTGGCGTTGGTGATAATCCGCGGGCCTTTCTCTTTCAGCTGCTTGAAATCGCTGAACGGGGCCAGGTGGTGATCGTTGCTCAGGGTTTGCCATTCACGGGTTTGCGGGTTGTTGCTGGTCATGCGAACTCTCCTAAGATTTTCAGTGAGAGCGCCGCCAACATCAGCGGCGCCCGGCGCATCAGACGGCGAACAGCAGGAATTCCCGCTCCCACGAACTGATCACGCGCTTGAAGTTTTCATGCTCGGCCCGCTTGACCGCGACGTAGCCAGTGATGAATTTCTTGCCCAGGTATTTCTCGATAGTCGCGCTGTGTTCCATGCGTTCCAGCGCGTCTTCGATGGTCAGTGGCAGGCGCAGGTTGCGGCGTTCATAGCCGCGCCCCACCACCGGCGCACTCGGGTTGAGGCCTTCGACCATGCCGATGTAACCGCAGAGCAGGCTCGCGGCAATCGCCAGGTACGGGTTGGCGTCGGCGCCCGGCAGGCGGTTTTCCACCCGACGGTTTTGCGGCCCGGCATCCGGAACCCGCAGGCCCACGGTGCGGTTCTCTTCGCCCCATTCCACGTTCACCGGCGCCGAGGTGTCCGGCAAGAAGCGGCGGAACGAGTTGACGTTCGGCGCGAACAGCGGCAACAGCTCGGGGATCAGTTTCTGCAAACCACCGATGTGGTTCAGGAACAGCTGGCTCATGCTCCCGTCTTCATTGGAGAAGACGTTCTTGCCGGTCTCGATGTCGATGATGCTCTGGTGCAAGTGCATCGCACTGCCCGGCTCGCCGGTCATGGGCTTGGCCATGAAGGTGGCAGCCACATCGTGCTTGAGCGCGGCTTCGCGCATGGTGCGCTTGAACACCAGGATCTGGTCGGCCAGGGACAGGGCATCGCCGTGACGGAAGTTGATTTCCATCTGCGCCGTGCCGTCCTCGTGGATCAACGTGTCCAGGTCCAGTTCCTGCAATTCGCACCAGTCGTAGACGTCTTCGAACAGCGGATCGAATTCGTTCGCCGCTTCAATCGAAAAGGACTGACGACCGGTTTCCGGACGACCGGAACGGCCAATCGGCGGTTGCAGCGGGAAGTCCGGGTCTTCGCAGCGCTTGGTCAGGTAGAACTCCATTTCTGGCGCCACGATCGGCTGCCAGCCCTTGTCGGAATAGAGTTTCAGCACCTTTTTGAGCACGTTGCGCGGCGACAGCTCGATCGGGTTGCCTTGCTTGTCGTAGGTGTCGTGGATCACCTGAGCGGTGGGCTCGATGGCCCAGGGCACAAGGTACACCGCGTTCTGGTCGGGGCGGCAGATCATGTCGATGTCGGCCGGGTCGAGCAGTTCGTAATAGATGTCGTCTTCGACATAGTCGCCGGTCACGGTCTGCAACAGAACGCTCTCGGGCAGGCGCATGCCTTTTTCGGCAATGAACTTGTTGGTCGGCGAAATCTTGCCCCGGGTGATCCCGGTCAAGTCGGCGATCATGCATTCGACTTCTGTGATCTTGTGGTCTTTCAACCAATCGGTGAGCTGGTCGAGGTTGTTACTCATAAATGCCTCTTAGGCTGAGTTTCCTGACTCTGATAAGTCAGGCGTTGTTTGACGCATCGGCGTCGCGTTGTAATGCGCGCTTACGGCAGGCATCGCCAAATGCCTGGAAGATCGCAAGGTAATCCGGGTTTGAGCTTACCTGCCATTCGGGATGCCATTGCACTCCCAAAGCAAAACTCTTGCCCTGCGGGACCGAGACGGCCTCGATCAACCCGTCAGGCGCCAAGGCTTCGATGCAAAGGCCCGGCGCCAGACGTTCAACGCCCTGGCCATGAATCGAATTGACCTGTATCTCACTCGCCAGCCCCAGGCCCGCGAGCACGCCACCCGGTTGAATGTGCACCGGATGACTTGGCGCATACTGTCCTTCAAGCGGTAGGCTATCGTCTTCACGGTGATCCATGAATGGACCGGCTTCGTGAACTTTTTGATGCAGGGTGCCGCCAAACGCCACATTCATTTCCTGGAAGCCGCGGCAAATGCCGAGCACGGGAACACCGGCCTCGACAGCGGCGCGGATCAACGGGAGGGTGGTGGCATCACGTGCAGAATCATGAGCAGTGCCCGGCGCGCTGGCGGGGCCGCTATAGTGAAACGGTTCTATATTGGAAGGTGAGCCTGTAAAGAGGATGCCATCCAGACCGTCCAGAATATCGGACGGTGCCAGCAAATCGGCCAGGGACGGAAGAATCACCGGCAGGCCATTGGCCGCCGAGGCCACGGCGCGGACGTACTTGTCGCCACTGATGTGATAAGCATGCAGACCGATCTGCTTAGAGCAGGCGGTGACGCCGATTAACGGCAGGCGAGACATGAAGCACCCCGGTATTATTGCTGTTATGGGTTTGAATCGAGCTTAGCCTTGTTCATTTTTTTACACAACACCCCCGTAAAAAATACAACACGGCCCGCTCAAGCCCGCAGACGCTAAAGCGCTCAAAGGCATAAAAACGCCCCAAAGTGCCTCAAAAAAGCTCAATGGGTGCTTTTTTAGGGCAAAAAAGGCCTCGCTTGACTTCGGCATGCCGTTCGGGTTGACTGGAATCCGAAGAGATCAATGATTGATATTTTTAACAACAAAGGTGTTGCATCATGTCGGTACCCCCGCGTGCCGTTCAGCTTAACGAAGCGAACGCGTTCCTTAAGGAACATCCTGAGGTTCTGTACGTTGACCTTCTGATTGCGGATATGAATGGTGTGGTGCGCGGCAAGCGCATTGAACGCACCAGCCTCCACAAGGTTTACGAGAAAGGCATCAACCTGCCGGCCTCTCTATTTGCTCTGGATATCAATGGCTCGACGGTGGAAAGCACCGGCCTGGGCCTGGACATCGGCGATGCTGACCGAATCTGCTATCCAATCCCTGACACCCTGTGCAATGAACCTTGGCAGAAGCGCCCTACCGCGCAACTGTTAATGACCATGCACGAACTTGAAGGTGAACCTTTCTTCGCGGATCCCCGTGAAGTTCTGCGTCAAGTTGTTGCCAAGTTCGACGAGATGGGTCTGACCATCTGCGCCGCGTTCGAACTGGAGTTCTACCTGATCGACCAGGAGAACGTGAACGGTCGCCCACAACCGCCTCGCTCGCCAATCTCCGGCAAACGCCCGCATTCGACCCAGGTTTACCTGATCGACGACCTCGACGAATACGTCGACTGCCTCCAGGACATTCTGGAAGGTGCGAAAGAGCAAGGCATCCCTGCCGACGCGATCGTCAAGGAAAGTGCCCCGGCGCAGTTCGAAGTGAACCTGCACCATGTTGCCGACCCGATCAAGGCCTGCGACTACGCGGTCCTGCTGAAACGCCTGATCAAAAACATCGCCTACGACCATGAAATGGACACCACGTTCATGGCCAAGCCTTACCCGGGCCAGGCGGGCAACGGTCTGCACGTCCACATCTCGATTCTTGATAAAGATGGCAAGAACATTTTTGCCAGCGAGGATCCCGAGCAGAACGCCGCACTGCGTCACGCGATCGGCGGTGTGCTCGAGACCCTACCGGCGCAGATGGCTTTCCTCTGCCCGAACGTCAACTCCTACCGTCGTTTCGGCGCACAGTTCTACGTGCCGAATGCACCGTGCTGGGGCCTGGACAACCGTACCGTTGCGGTGCGTGTGCCGACCGGTTCCGCCGACGCGGTTCGTCTGGAGCACCGCGTTGCCGGCGCCGATGCCAACCCGTACCTGCTGATGGCTTCGGTCCTGGCAGGCGTGCACCACGGCCTGACCAACAAGATCGAGCCGGGCGCACCCGTGGAAGGCAACTCCTACGAGCAGAACGAGCAAAGCCTGCCGAACAACCTGCGCGATGCATTGCGTGAGCTGGACGATAGCGAAGTCATGGCCAAGTACATCGATCCGAAATACATCGATATCTTCGTCGCGTGCAAAGAGAGCGAGCTGGAGGAGTTCGAACACTCCATCTCCGACCTCGAGTACAACTGGTACCTGCATACCGTGTAAGCGGTTGCAGTAAAAACAACGCCGCCGGCCTCACAGCTTGCGGCGTTTTTTTATGGGGTTTATTCAGTTAAACCGAGTTGGACTCATCGCGAGCAGGCTCGCTCCCACAGGTACCCACAAATCAAATGTGGGAGCGAGCCTGCTCGCGATGGCGTCCTGGCAGACAACACAGATGCCTGCTCGTACAATGCCCGCTGCCCCGCAGGAGACTTCAATGACGCGCACCGCCACCCTTCGCAAACCCCGCGCCCGCAGCCAGGCCCGGATCGATTCGATACTCGATGCCGCCCGCACGCTGCTGGCTGCCGAGGGCGTGGCCAGCCTGTCGATCTACTGCGTCGCCGAACGCGCAGAGATCCCGCCCTCCTCCGTCTATCACTTCTTCGCCAGCGTCCCTGCATTGCTCGAAGCCCTGACGGCCGACGTTCACGCGGCATTCCGTGCCTGCCTGCAAGCGCCCATCGACCACGACGCCCTCCACGGCTGGCGCGATTTGTCGCGCCTGGTGGAACAACGCATGCTCGACATCTACGACGAAGACGCCGCCGCCCGCCAACTGATCCTTGCCCAGCACGGGCTGACCGAAGTCACCCAGGCCGACCGCCAGCACGACATCGAACTCGGCGACCTGATGCACAAGCTGTTCGATCATCACTTCGAACTGCCGAGGCTTCCCAATGATGTCGACGTGTTTGCGCTGGCCATGGAGCTGGGCGATCGCGTCTATGCGCGCTCGGTGCAACAACACGGGCAGATCACGCCGCGCATGGCAGAGGAAGGCATGCGAGTATTCGACGCCTACCTGGGCCTGTATTTGCCGCCCTATCTGCCCAAGCGCAGCCTGTAATACAACGAGGTCTTCATGCCGCACGTTCCAGACAACTACCTTGGCGTGTGGCAACGACGCCTGATCAAATTCCAGTCGGGGCGCGTCGACAGCGAAACGGCTGTGTACTGGCTGCAAACACCGCGCTTGTTTGCCGATCTGCGCATCCCGCCTGCCCCGCTTCCGGCCTTGCCGCTGGAGCAACAGAATCACGCTGACCTGCTGACCCTGAGCGAGCAAAAAGGCTTCGCCGGCGTGACCCAGGTCGACGGCGACATTTGCCAGTGGCATCGCAAACTCGACTACCAGCCGGTCAGCACCGAAGAAGACATCGGACGCATGCATTTCGAAACCAGCGAACGCCTGATCGAAACCGCTCTGGACGACAGTTACTACGAGATCTGGGAGCGGTTGCCGGACTCTCGCGGCACTTGTCGCGGCCAGTGGCTGCAGGCGGTTGATGATCCAACACGCGTTGCCTGCCTGGTGCTGGCCGGCGACTACTTTTTGTTCGCCGCCAGCCGCGCGGTCGCGCTCAATCCCGGCGGCCATTTGCGTGAACACATCAATACGGCAACCGCCCCGCAACAGCTTGCCTGCGAACTCTCTTTCGGTCGCCACCATGCCGGGCAAACCCCGTGGCACATCGACTATTCGACACTGCCCATGCTGACCGGGCAACCACTGTTACCGGCAGACATCGATCCAAACGCCGGCGAGATATTCCGCGACCCACGCCTGTTGTCTTCACTCGGCTCCTACGCGCCCGCCGCCGGTTGGCGCTGCGCGCCGGAGCCCTGAGAGCCGAACGCAGAGCGTCCGTAGAGGCATTCCCACGCAGAGCGTGGGAACGATCAGGGCTTAAACCATTCGGGGTTGTTGTTTGCGCACCCGCTTACAACTTGGCGATCGACACTTCGGTGGATTTCACAAACGCGATCACTTCGCTGCCGACCACCAGTTCCAGCTCTTTCACCGAGCGAGTGGTGATCACCGAGGTGACGATGCCGGAAGCGGTCTGTACGTCGATTTCCGACAGCACGTCGCCGAGTACGATTTCCTTGATGGAGCCTTTGAACTGGTTGCGAACGTTGATGGCTTTGATCGTCATGATGTTGATTCCTGTCGTTGGATAAGGCTTGAGTTATTGAGCCCAGCGCAATTGCGTGGGCAATGGTGAAACAGGTTCCGGTGCCGGCGGTTCGCCGGGCAACGCCAGCACGCGATTGAGGACTTCGGTTTCCAGCGCCGCCAGCCGATGGGAGCCACGAACCCGAGGGCGCGGCAACTCAACGTGGAGGTCGAGGCCGACTTCGCCCTCTTCGATCAGGATCACCCGGTCGGCAATCGCCACCGCTTCACTGACGTCGTGGGTGACCAGTAACACGGTGAAACCGTGCTTCTGCCAGAGCCGTTCGATCAGCTGCTGCATTTCAATTCGGGTCAGGGCATCCAGCGCGCCCAGCGGTTCGTCGAGCAACAGCAAACGCGGTTGGTGAATCAGCGCGCGGGCCAGGGCCACGCGTTGCTTCTGGCCGCCGGACAAGGCGGCCGGCCATTCATTGGCGCGATCAGCCAGGCCCACCGACTCCAACGCTTCCAGCGCTTGCGCACGCCAGTTGCCCTTGAGCCCGAGGCCGACGTTGTCGATAACCTTTTTCCATGGCAGCAAGCGCGCTTCCTGAAACATCAATCGAGTGTCTTCCCGCGCCGCACTCAGGGGCGCGGAGCCCGCGCGCAGTTCACCGCCCGTGGGTTTGTCGAGACCGGCGAGCAAGCGCAGCAAGGTGCTTTTGCCGCAACCGCTACGACCGACCACGGCGACAAACTGACCCGCCGGGATGTGCAGATCGATCTCGCGCAAAACCTGTCGTGCACCAAACGTCTTCTGCAGTTTGCGCACTGCCAGCGGAATCCCGCGCAGCAGGCGTGGAGGTTGTTGAGCCGTCATGCCGCACCGCCTTTGACAACCTGATAGGCCGGGTGCCAGCGCAACCACACGCGTTCAAGCCCACGGGCCGCGAGGTCGGCGAGTTTGCCGAGCACGGCATACAAAAGAATCGCCAGCACCACCACGTCCGTCTGCAAGAACTCCCGGGCATTCATCGCCAGGTAGCCGATGCCGGAGCTGGCGGAAATGGTTTCCGCGACGATCAACGTCAGCCACATGAAGCCCAGCGCGAACCGCACGCCGACCAGAATCGAAGGCAGCGCGCCCGGCAGGATCACCTGTCGGAACAAGCTGAAACCGGACAAGCCATAACTGCGGGACATTTCCACCAGTGCCGGATCGACGTTGCGAATGCCGTGATAAGTGTTGAGGTAGATCGGGAACAACGTGCCCAACGCCACCAGGAAAATCTTCGCCGACTCATCGATGCCGAACCACAGGATCACCAGTGGAATCAGCGCCAGGTGCGGCACGTTGCGGATCATCTGCACCGAACTGTCGAGCAGCCGTTCGCCCCATTTCGACAGGCCAGTGATGAAGCCCAAAGCCAGGCCGATGCTGCCGCCGATGGCGAAGCCCAGCGCTGCGCGCCAGCCGCTGATCGCCAGGTGCGTCCAGATTTCACCGCTGCGCACCAGGCTGACGCCGGCTTCGATGACGGCGATGGGTGCCGGCAAAATCCGTGTCGACAACCAGCCCGCCGACACCGACAACTGCCACACCGCCAGCAGCAACACCGGCAACGCCCATGGCGCGAGGCTATGGATAAGTTTCTTCATGGCGCGCCTCAGCTCTGCGAGGCGGCTTTGGGGAGGATGTCGTTGGCGACCATCTCGCCAAACGGGCTGACGTAACCGGCGCTTTTCGGCAGTTCCGGACGCTCGATATCAAGGTGCGGGAACAGCAATTCGGCAACACGGTACGACTCTTCCAGATGTGGGTAACCAGAGAAGATGAACGTGTCGATGCCCAGGTCCGCGTATTCCTTCACGCGGGCGGCCACGGTCGGGCCGTCGCCCACTAATGCCGTACCGGCACCGCCACGCACCAGTCCGACACCGGCCCACAGGTTGGGGCTGACTTCCAGGTTGTCACGGCTGCCGCCATGCAGGGCGGCCATGCGTTGCTGGCCGACCGAGTCGAAGCGCGCCAGAGAAGCCTGGGCGCGAGCGATGGTGTCGTCGTCCAGATGAGAGATCAGCCGATCCGCCGCTTGCCAGGCTTCGGCATTGGTTTCACGAACGATCACATGCAAGCGAATGCCGAAGCGCACGGTGCGCCCGAGCTTCGCGGCTTTGGCGCGCACTTGTTCGATCTTCTCGGCAACGGCGGCCGGCGGTTCGCCCCAGGTCAAAACCATTTCAACCTGCTCAGCTGCCAGATCCTGCGCCGCTTCCGAAGAACCGCCGAAGTACAGCGGCGGACGCGGTTGCTGGATCGGCGGGTAGAGCAACTTCGCGCCCTTCACGCTGATGTGCTGACCGTCATAATCGACGGTTTCGCCTTCCAGCACGCGGCGCCAGATGCGGGTGAATTCCACCGAGGCTTGATAGCGTTCTTCGTGAGTCAGGAACAAACCGTCGCCGGCCAATTCTTCCGGATCACCGCCGGTTACCAGATTGAACAAGGCACGGCCGCCGGACAGGCGATCCAGCGTCGCAGCCTGACGCGCGGCCACCGTCGGGGAAATGATCCCGGGGCGCAGGGCGACGAGGAATTTCAAACGCTGGGTCACCGGGATCAGCGACGCGGCCACCAGCCACGAATCTTCGCAAGAACGCCCGGTAGGAATCAGCACCCCGCCGAAGCCCAGCCGATCCGCCGCTTGCGCGACTTGTTGCAGATAACCGTGGTCGACGGCGCGAGCGCCTTCGGCGGTACCAAGGTAATGGCCGTCGCCGTGGGTAGGCAGGAACCAGAAGATATTGAGGCTCATTGGAGTGGTCTCCTTGGGGATTCGAATTACTGAGCGTTGGCAACGGCCGCCGGAGGCGTCCAGATCACGTCTTTGATGCTCAGTGGCTTTGGAATCAGCTTGAGCTGATAGAAGGTATCGGCGATTTTCTGTTGCGCGGCGACCACGTCTGGCGTGATGAACAGTGCGCCGAAACCTTGGCGCTTCATCGAAGTGAGGGTGATGTCGGCGGGCAGGCCGAGCAGCGGCGAGACTTGTTGGGTCACCTCGACGGGATTGGCCTTGGACCATTCACCGACCGCGCGCACTTCTTCCACGAGGGTCTTGATTACCTGCGGATTTTTCTGCGCATAAGGCTTGGTCGCGAGGTAGAACTGATGGTTGTCGACGATGCCTTGGCCATCACGCAGGGTGCGCGCCTGCAACTGTTGTTCGGCGGCGGCCTGGTACGGATCCCAGATCACCCAGGCATCGACGCTGCCACGTTCGAACGCGGCGCGGGCATCGGCCGGCGGCAGGAAGACGGTCTGGATGTCGGTGTATTTGAGGCCGGCATCTTCCAGCGCACGGACCAGCAAATAGTGAACGTTGGAGCCTTTGTTCAGGACTACTTTCTTGCCCTTGAGGTCCAGCACCGATTTGATCGGCGAGTCCTTCGGCACCAGGATCGCTTCGCTGTGAGGCGCGGGTGGTTCGTAGGCGACGTAGAGCAGATCGGCGCCGGCGGCTTGAGCGAACACCGGTGGCGTTTCACCCGTCACGCCGAAGTCAATGGAGCCGACGTTCAGCCCTTCGAGCAATTGCGGGCCGCCGGGGAATTCAGTCCACTGCACGTCCACGCCTTGGGCGGCGAGGCGTTTTTCCAATGTACCTTTGGCTTTGAGCAGCACCAGGGTGCCGTATTTTTGATAGCCGATTCGAAGCGTCTCGGCTTGAGCTTGAGTAATGGCGCCGAAGGTGACAGCCGCAGCAAACAGAGCGACCAGACCACGACGCAAAATGACAGTGCGCATGGCGCTCTCCTTTTTGCAGTTGGGTTTTGGCTGCACCTGCTTGGCCGTTGGCGGCTGAGTAAGGTGAGTACTTCAAATTCAGGTGTGGCTTAAGTGCTGGCTTAAATGCTCCAGCGAGCACTCAACAAACGTTCATTCAACAGGTTCGGATCGATCGGCTTGGGCCGTCGGGCCATGGCGCTGAAAAACAGTTCCAGCGATTCATTCAGTCGTTCTTCCAGTTCCGGTGCCAACTGCGCCTGGGCGCTGCCTTCGCCATAAGCGATCTGGCTGTCTACGGCGAAAATCCCGTGGAGCATCTCCTGGGCTTTCAACGCCGACAGCACCGGTTTGAGCGCGTAGTCCACCGCCAACATGTGCGCGATGCTGCCGCCGGTGGCCATTGGCAATACCACTTTGTGGGCCAGGGCACGCTCGGGCAGCAGGTCCAATACAGTTTTCAGTGCGCCGGAGAACGACGCTTTGTAGACCGGCGTGGCGATCAGCAGGCCATCGGCGTTTTCAATCTGTTGCAGCAGGTCGATCACCTTTGGGCTGTCGAAGCGCGCATGCAGCAAATCCTCGGCCGGGAAGTCCCGCACCTGATAACTCACCACTTCCACACCTTGCTCCTGCAACCAGCGTTGAGAGCGTGCCAGCAGCACCCCGGAACGGGAGCGTTGGCTGGGACTGCCACCGAGTGAGACAACCAACATTCAGACGATTCCTTGAACGGTGTGGGCGATTCGCGGCTTGCGATCTCGCTTTGATGGAAGTGACCTTAACAGGTGATTGTTATATCCATAAATCATATTTATTCATTTAGTTATTCGTTGTAGTTCTATGCGAAATAGCTTTTTCCGAGCAAAAAAACAGGCCAAAAAATGGCCTGAGATCCCCTGCTTTGTGGTGATCGTTCCCACGCTCCGCGTGGTATTGCCTCAAGGGACGCGGAGCGTCACGGGCTGCATTCCCACGCGGAGCGTGGGAACGAGAGTTAGCTGAGTTATCTGTTCGGTTGTGGCGTCAGACGCAGGTACGGCTTCACCGCGCGATAGCCCTTGGGAAAGCGTTTGTTGATTTCGTCTTCGTCCTTGAGCGAAGGCACGATCACCACTTCATCACCGTCCTGCCAATTGGCCGGGGTGGCCACCTTGTAGTTGTCGGTGAGTTGCAGCGAGTCGATCACCCGCAGAATTTCATGGAAGTTACGGCCGGTGCTCGCCGGGTAGGTAATGGTCAGCCGAACCTTTTTGTTCGGGTCGATCACGAACAACGAACGCACGGTCAGGGTGTCGTTGGCATTGGGATGAATCAGGTCGTAGAGGTCCGAGACCTTGCGGTCGGCGTCGGCAAGGATCGGGAAGTTGACGAGGGTGTTCTGGGTTTCGTTGATGTCTTCGATCCACTTGTGGTGCGAGTCCACCGGGTCCACGGACAGAGCAATGGCTTTCACGCCGCGTTGGGCAAACTCGTCCTTGAGCTTGGCTGTGAAGCCCAATTCGGTGGTGCACACAGGGGTGAAGTCCGCCGGGTGGGAAAAAAGCACGCCCCAGCTATCGCCCAGCCATTCGTGGAAACGGAGGGGGCCGGCGCTGGAATCCTGTTCAAAGTCGGGGGCAATATCGCCCAGTCTGAGGCTCATGGTGCTGCTCCTGGTGAGTGCTTGTTGAGGGCAACTGTGCCTGCATTTCTTATTCATTAAAAAGAATAAATATCGATTTATTTAGATCATTAATGAATATTAAAAAACTGTTCACTGGACCTCGGCAGCGGTCAGGACGACTATCGCCCTCAAGGTTCGAGAAGGCCTTGAGTTGCTGCACAAAGAGGGAAATTTCGAGGAGGGTTTACGGGGTGAGCCTGACTTGAAAACGCAAAAGCCCCGCCCGGCGAGATGCCGGGCGGGGCTTTTTTTTACTTCAGTTACCCGAGCGCTATTACAACAGCGGGATCGAGTAGCTGACGATGAGGCGGTTTTCGTCCTGGTCGCGTTGGCCCGGGATGTTGGTGCGCCATGTAGCGTTTTTCCACATCAGGCCAACGTTTTTCAACGGGCCTTCCGGTACGACATAACCAACGGTCAGATCGCGTTCCCATTCGGAGCTGCCAGAGCTTGCTGGGGAACGGGTATCGATGTCGTCGCCATGCAAGTAAACCATGCCGGCGGTCAAGCCAGGCACGCCAACCTTGGCGAAGTCATACGAGTAGCGTGCCTGCCAGGTACGTTCGCCGGCACGGGCGAACTTGGCGATCTGGCTGTCGGTAGTCAGGTAAGCCGACGAGCCATCACCCTGGTTCAACCAAGGGAAGTCGCTGCTGCCGTTGCTGACCTGATAGCCGCCGCCGAAGGTATGACCGGCAACGGTGTACAGGAACAGGCCGCTGTACAGGTTGTTGTCGACCTTGCCTTTACCGTTGACGGTGCTGTTGTAGTTACCGCTGCTGTAATAGGTCGGAGTGTTGCTATTGAGACCGTCATCGGAGCTGTTGAAATAACGCAGGTCAGATTTCAACACACCTGGACCGATCGCCCAGTTGTGTACCAGACCCAGGAAGTGTTGCTTGTAGAAGTCTTCCAGATTGCCGTAGTAGTACTGGGCAGTCAGGTCTTTGGTGATCTTGTAGTCACCACCGGCGTAAATGAACTTGTTGCTGTTGGCGGTACGCGCGGAAGCGCCGCCGATAGACATTTGTTCATTGTTGCTGGAGTTACGACCCTTGACGTGCTCGATCTGACCACCGATCAGTGTCAGGTCCTTGATCTCGCCCGAAGTGATCTGGCCGCCCTGGAAAGTTTGCGGCAGTAGACGACCGTCGTTGGTCACGATCACCGGCAGTTTTGGCTGCAAGGTACCCAGCTTCAGTTCGGTCTGGGAAATCTTGGCTTTGGCAGTCAGGCCCAGGCTGGAGAAGTTATCAACCGCTTCGCCGTTGGACTCGCTTGGGAAAACAGTGCCGCCATAAGCGCTACCAGGGGAGCCATTGCCGTTAACGTTGCCATTAGTGCCGCCGCCCGAATCCAGACGTACGCCCAGCAGGCCGATAGCATCGATACCAAAACCTACGGTGCCTTGGGTGTAGCCAGAGATGAAGCGCAGGTCGAAGCCTTGGCCCCATTCTTCGTTTCTGCTTGGATCGGCAGCACCGCTACGGTTATCGGTGTTGATGTAGAAGTTACGCAGCCCCAAAGTAGCTTTGCTGTCTTCGATGAAACCGGCGGCGCCTGCCTGCTGCGCCACAACCCCTACGGCCACAGCCAGGGCCAAGGTGGACTTGTTCATTTGTTTCGCTCCTCTCGTTTCTAATTTTTAGGTCCTGGGTCGAATGCCCTGGATCCTGAAAGCTCGGTGAGTACCAGACCGTATAACTACGGCGATGGTCTGACCCTGTGATTTTGGCCCGCATAATAAACACAAAAAGAATTATTTCATCTTTTTTCATGCCATTCAGGAATATGGCTTCGCGCTATTACGCTGAGTCGGGACACAAGGTATCGGCTCCTGTGCCACTCACTTTAGGCGTTTATCATAAAAGCTAAAAAGAATAATAAATTACTGATTAATTGCTATTTGGAATATACAAACCCACAAAAAAGCCTCGCTTGCCAGCGAGGCTTTTCCGGATGGTTTTTAGAGGAAGCTGTAGGTGTAGTTGAAGATCAGACGGGTCTGGTCCTGGCTGGCGATACCGGTATCGCTACCACGGTAAGTGCCATGACGCAGTGTTGTGCCAAAGCCTTTGAGTACGCCTTGCTGGATGGTGTAGTCCACACGCAGGTCGCGTTCCCACTCGGATTGATCAGGGCTGGTACCGTTTTTGGCCTTGATATTATCGCCATACAGGTAGGCGACCGAGGCTTTCAGACCTGGCACACCCAACGCAGCGAAGTCGTAGGAGTACTGACCGAACGTGGTGTTTTCACCGGCCCGAACAAAGCCGTTGATCATGGAGTCGGTGAACAGGTAAAAGCTCGCGCCGCCCGCTTCTTCGCTGCGACGGTTGTCATTCACAACGCTACCCTGGTTCAGGTAGACGAATCCGCCGTCATCATTGACGCGCTGATGACCCAGCAGGAACGCGTTGCCACCCAGGGTGTAGGTGAACATGGCGCTCCAGGTCTTGTTGTCGACCTCGCCCGGGGTCTTGGCGAAACCACCGTTGTTGTTGAACTGATAGCCCGCATCGCCGTTCTTGCCATCGGAACCGCTATCGAAGTAGCGCAGGTCAGTCTTGAAGGACTGATTGGTACCAATCGGCCAGACATGCACCAGACCCAGGAAGTCCTGTTTGTAGTAGTCCTTCAGATTCGCATGGTAGTACTGCAGAGTCAGGTCTTTGGTGACCTTCCAGTCGGCACCGGCATAACGGAACTGGTTGCTCTCTTCGGTACCACCAGCCACGGCCAGACCGGTGCTGTTGGAAGAGGCGCGACCCGCCGCGTGCTCCAACTGACCCACATTGAGGGTTACGTTGTCGATTTCCTTCGAGGTGAGGGTGCCACCGTCAAAGGTCTGTGGCAGCAGACGGCTGTCGTTCGCGACCAGAATCGGCATGCTCGGTTGCAACGCGCCGCCCAAGTGGGCCTCGGTCTTTGAGAAGCGTGCCTTTACGTTAGCTGACGCACGGCTCCATTCACTCGCCGCCGAACCATCGGAGTCGCTTGGGAAGAATGAGCTCGGGTACGGGTGATGCCCCTTGCCGCCGTCCAGATGGATACCGACCAGTGCTTGAGCGTCGATACCAAAACCAACCGAACCTTGGGTGAAACCGGACAGGTAATCGAACTTTAGGCCTTCAGCGGTCTCTTTCTGATCAGCACCGCCGTCACGGTTATCGTTGTTGAAATACATGGTGCGGGAACTGACGGAAGCCTTGCTGTCTTCCAGGAAACCGGCGGCGCCTGCCTGCTGCGCCAAAACCCCTACAGCCACGGCCAGAGCCAAGGTGGACTTGTTCATTGTTTCGCTCCTCTCGTTTCTAATTCTTGTGTTCCTGGTCCTGGGTCGTTCGCCCGGGCTCCTAAGATCCGCGATTAGCGCCAGACCGTGACTCACAAGTCAATCGTAACTTTGTGTGTCTACGACCATGGTCTAACCCCTCTATAAATTCCTTCCTTTCCGGGCCTTAAACCCAAAAAGAATCACCCCGTTCTTTTTCATACCGTTCAGGAATTTAGCTACGCACTTTCCCTTGAGTAGGGACATGGTCACCGACTCATAAGCTAATTCCTAAATGGTATTTATTAGCCTTTTTTTAGATCGATTAGCTTGATGCCACACACGATCAATCCCTATCGAAAGGCAGCGCCATGACGACCAAACGCGCACTATCCGGTCCAATTGTTACAGTTTGTGTATCGCTATTAATTTCCGTCAGCGCTCAGGCGGCGAACCTCACGATCGGTTATCAAACCGGCATCGACCCCAGCAAAGTCCCCCAGGCAGACGGACTTTACGAGAAAACCCTGGGTCAGAAAATTGACTGGCGTCGTTTCAATAGCGGCCCGGAAGTGGTTACAGCCATCGCTTCCGGCGACGTACAGATTGGCAACCTCGGCTCCAGTCCGCTGGCTGCCGCCGCTTCGCGCAATCTGCCAATCGTTGCGTTTATTGTTTCCGCCCAGATCAACGCCGCTGAAGCACTGGTGGTACGCAACGACAGCGGTATTGATAAACCGGAAGATCTGATCGGCAAGACCATCGCCACACCCTTCGTTTCAACCTCCCATTACAGTTTGCTGGGTGCGTTGAAGCACTGGGGCCTGGATGCCTCGAAAGTCAAAGTGGTGAATTTACAGCCAGCGGAAATTGCTGCCGCGTGGAAGCGCGGTGATATCGATGGGGCGTTTGTCTGGTCGCCGGCGCTGGGGGAAATTCGCAAGACTGGCAAGACCTTGACCGACGCGGCACAGGTCGGCCAATGGGGAGCACCGACCTTCGAGGTCTGGGTCGCGCGCAAGGATTACGCCGAGAAGCACCCAGAGGTTGTGGCCAGATTCGCCAAGGTCACGCTGGACTCTTTCGCCGACTATGCCGCGCATAAGGACAGCTGGACTGCCGACTCGGTACCGGTGCAAAAAATCGCCAAACTGACCGGTGCCAATGCTGTGGATGTGCCGGAGTTGCTGGCCGGTTCCACGTTCCCGGACGCTAAAGCCCAACAGACCGCCGCGTTGCTGAACGGCGGCACGGCCAAGGCGATTGGCGAGACGGCGAAGTTCTTGAAGGAACAGGGGAAGGTCGAGACGGTGCTGCCGGATTATTCGCCGTATGTCAGTGCGAAGTTTGTCACTGAGTAACAGGCTGAAAACCTGTGATGATCGTTCCCACGCTCCGCGTGGGAATGCCTCAACGGACGCTCCGCGTTCGGCTCTGGATGGGACGCGGAGCGTCCCGGGCTACATTCCCACGCAGAGCGTGGGAACGATCAGGTCACAGGGTTTTTTCGAAGATCTTCGAATTACGCTGATAGTTGTACAGCGACGCCCGCGCTGATGGCAGACGTTCAACGCTGCTCGGCACAAACCCACGCTCGCGAAACCAGTGAGCGGTGCGGGTCGTCAGTACGAACAGGGTTTTCAGCCCCTGCGCCCGGGCGCGGGTTTCGATGCGCTCCAGCAGCTCATCTCCACGACCGCCATGGCGATACTCCGGGTTCACCGCCAGACACGCCAACTCCCCCGCATCCGAATCAGCAATCTGATACAGCGCCGCACACGCGATGATCATGCCTTCGCGCTCGACCACGCTGAACTGCTCGATCTCACGCTCCAGCACCTCGCGGGAACGCCGCACCAGAATGCCCTGCTCTTCCAACGGGCTGATCAAATCCAGCAAACCACCGACGTCTTCGATGGCCGCTTCGCGGACAATCTCGAATTGCTCCTGGGCCACCAGCGTACCGCCACCGTCGCGGGTGAACAGTTCGGTCAGCAGCGCGCCGTCTTCGGCGTAGCTGACGATATGACTGCGCGCCACACCACCGCGGCAGGCCTCGGCGGCCGCATCCAACAGCTCTGCTTGATAGTTGCTGCCCAGTCGCTGCAAATGCGCCGGCACCTGTTGCGGACGCAGCTCACGAACCAGGCGACCGTTTTCATCGATCAGGCCGAGGTCGGCGCCGAACAACAGCAGCTTGTCCGCCCCCAGATCGATGGCCGCGCGGGTGGCGACGTCTTCGCACGCGAGGTTGAAAATCTCACCGGTCGGCGAGTAACCCAGCGGCGACAGCAGCACGATGGAACGCTCATCCAGCAGGCGATTGATGCCCTTGCGGTCGACCCGACGCACTTCGCCGGTGTGGTGATAGTCGACACCTTCCAGCACGCCGATCGGCCGCGCCGTCACCAGGTTGCCGCTGGCCACCCGCAAACGCGAGCCCTGCATTGGCGATGAAGCCATGTCCATCGACAGCCGCGCTTCGATGGCGATGCGCAGCTGGCCTACCGCATCGATCACACATTCCAGCGTTGCAGCATCGGTGATGCGCATGCCGTGGTGGTAATGCGGGGTCAGGCCGCGTGCAGCGAGGCGGGTTTCAATTTGCGGACGGGAACCGTGAACCAGCACCAGCCGCACACCCAGGCTGTGCAACAGCACCAGGTCGTGGACGATGTTGCCGAAGTTCGGGTGCTCCACGCCGTCGCCGGGCAGCATGACGACGAAAGTGCAATCGCGGTGGGCGTTGATGTAGGGCGAAGCGTGACGAAGCCAATTAACGTATTCGGGCATGAACCTGGGCCTGTAATAAATAGCAGCCAAAAAATGGGCGAAACAGAAAACGCACAGCGGGCTGATGGTTATCGTCGGAACAGGCTTGGCGACACGCGCGCTCTCCTCATGAATACGGGTTGGGACACCGGCAATTTACAAGGCTTGCCAGCCGTGACACAGCTCCTGTGGGAGTGAGCCTGCTCGCGATAGCGGAATGTCAGTCGATACTGAAGTGTCTGACACACCGCTATCGCGAGCAGGCTCACTCCCACAGGGATCTCGCTCAACCGACTGGCATTGGCGTTTTGGCCGGTGTCAGGCAGTAATGTTCAATCAGTTGACGTAATAGATGCACCGTAGGCTGCAAACGTGACATTTCGAGGTATTCCCCCGGTTGGTGCGCACAGGCGATGTCGCCAGGGCCGAGCACCAGGGTTTCGCAGCCAAGACGCTGAAGATAAGGCGCTTCGGTGCCGAACGCTACTGCTTCGGCACGATGGCCGGTGAGCTTTTCCGCGACACGGACCAATTCGGCGTCCTCGGCCTGCTCGAACGGCGGCACTTCGGGGAACAGTGGCGCGTAATCGATCTTCACCTGATGCCACTCGGCAATGGGCTTGAGCTTCTGCAGAATCTGCGCACGCAGGGCATTGGGGTCCATGCCCGGCAATGGACGCAGATCGAATTCCAGCGAGCACTGGCCGCAAATACGGTTGGGATTATCGCCGCCATGGATGCAGCCGAAATTCAGAGTCGGCGTCGGCACGCTGAACTGTGGATTACGGAACTCACGCTGCCATGCCAATCGCAAACCACGCAGTTCACCGATGGCATCGTGCATGGCTTCGAGGGCGCTGTGACCCAGTCGCGGATCCGAGGAGTGGCCGCTCTGACCGAGGATGTCGATGCGCTCCATCATGATGCCTTTGTGCATGCGGATCGGCTTGAGCCCGGTCGGCTCGCCGATCACCGCCGCACGACCGAGCGGCCGCCCGGCTTCGGCCAGGGCGCGAGCGCCGGACATCGAGCTTTCTTCATCGCAGGTGGCGAGGATCAGCAGCGGTTGCTTGAACGGCTGATCGAGCAGCGGTATGACGGCCTCGATGGCCAGCGCGAAAAAGCCCTTCATGTCGCAACTGCCCAGCCCGACCCAGCGGCCGTCGACTTCGGTCAGTTTCAGCGGATCGGTCTGCCACAGCGCACCATCGAATGGCACGGTGTCGCTGTGACCGGCCAGCACCAGGCCACCGGGGCCGGAGCCGAAACTGGCCAGCAGATTGAATTTGCCGGGGCTGACCTGCTGGATGTCGCAGGCAAAACCCAGATCGCCGAGCCACGTCGCCAGCAAATCAATCACCGGTCGGTTGGATTGATCGAGGCGGGCCTGCGTACAGCTGACGGACGGCGCGGCGATCAGCGCAGCGAACTGATCTTTCATGGACGGCAAAGGCATCGCTGACTCCAACTCCCGATTTGAACTCCATCATAGAACCATCCGGCGACAGGAATAAACCGTCGCGGACCCTATCTCGGAGGAGTCCTGTACACTGCACGACCTTGGCAGCCACACATTTCCCCCGGCTGCGCTCCCGATCCTGGATTTTCCGGCCATGCAGAAAGAAACCGAAATCAAACTCCGCGTCAGCCGAGAAACGCTCGCTGCCCTGCGCGAGCACCCGCTCCTGAAAAAACGCAACAAAAGTGGCTGGGAACGCCGTGAGTTGATGAACCAGTACTTCGACACGCCTGAGCGCGACCTGGCCCGCGCCAAGGTTGCCCTGCGCCTGCGCCGCGATGGCGAAGAAGTGATTCAGACCCTCAAGACCCGCGGCCAGAGCGTCGCCGGTTTGTCCGAGCGTAACGAATACGACTGGAACCTGCCCAAAGCCAAGCTCGACGTGAAGAAACTCGACGGCGAATGCTGGCCTGAAGAATTGGCCGAGCTGGACAAGAAAACCCTCAAGCCGATCTTCACCACCGATTTCGTCCGCGAACGCGCGGAAATCGCCTGGGGCCGTGGCAAGACCAAAGTGGTGATTGAAGCCGCACTGGACCTGGGTCATGTGATCGTGGGCAAGCAGAAAGAAGAAATCTGCGAGCTGGAACTGGAACTGCGCGAAGGCGAGCCGGCCGCACTGCTGGAACTGGCCGCCGAACTGGCCGCGACCCTGGCCCTGATGCCGTGTGACATCAGCAAGGCCGAGCGCGGTTATCGCTTGTACGACGCCAACAGCTATTCGTTGAGCCTGCCGGCGCCGCAGATCACCGCCGAAATGCCGCTGGATGACGCTTTCGCCGCGCTGAGCTGGCACTTGCTGAGCAGCAGCCAGCGCCTGGCCGAGCAGTATCGCTTCAATGGCCACTGGCGCCTGTTGCAGGACTGGGTCGAAAACCTGGCTGAATTGCGCGCGCTGCTGAGCAGCCTGGGCCAAGCCGCGCCACGTCAGTCAACGCACGATCTGCGCGTCGCGCTGGACGCCTTGCTCGAAGACTGGCGTCCGCTGGTACAGGCCGGTATCGATGACGAAGACGTGCGCAAAGCCGCGCCGGAGCAGTTCCTCGAAGAACTGGAAGATCCGCGCTGGGGCTTGTTCTCGTTGAACACTTCGCGCTGGTTGCTGGCCCGCACCTGGGCTGCCGATCGCAACGTCCGCGGCAATCGCCAGGGCGCTGCGCAATTGGGTAGCTGGCTGCCGCGTCTGCTGGGCGAGGAAGCGACTTCCCTGCAACTGCAGCGTTATCAGCAACAACCGGAAGACCTGGCCGAGCAACTGCCGCGCATCGAGCGCATCCAGGCCTGGCTGCACCACGCCCGCAACGTGCTGGACATCCCGGAAATGGATCGCCTGTACGGTGAGCTGAAACAGCTTGCTCAATTGGCCAACGAGCCGATCACCGATGAATCGCTGGATGCGCGTAAGCAGCAGGCGATTGCGGTGTATCAGAATCGTGCCTGGAAAATGCTGCTGCGCATGTAAATCTCGCGATGATGATCGTTCCCACGCTCTGCGTGGGAATGCCTCAAGGGACGCTCCGCGTCCAGGTGACGCGGAGCGTCACAGGCTGCATTCCCACGCAGGAGCGTGGGAACGATCAGTGTAGGGTCAGCGCAACACCGGCAAACTCGTCGTTGATTTGATCTCCGACAACGCCACAATCGAGTTCACCTCCTGGATCCCCGGCACCATCGACAGCTTCTCGAAGAAGAAGCGCTCATACGCCTCGATGTCCGCCGTCACAATCCGCAGCAAGAAATCCACCGACCCCATCAGCACATAACACTCCAGCACCTCGGGAAAACCGCGAATCGCCTCGGTGAATTCGGTGAAGTTCGAACGCCCGTGAGCGTTGAGTTTGATTTCGGCGAAGATCTGCGTGTTAAGCCCGATTTTCTTCCGGTCAAGCAAGGTCACCTGCCCGCGAATAATCCCCTCCTCCTTCATCCGCTGAATCCGCCGCCAGCACGGCGACTGCGACAGCCCCACCTGTTCGGCAATCTGTGCACTGGAAAGCGAAGCGTCCTCTTGCAGCAACGCGAGAATCTTGCGGTCGTAGCCATCCAACTCGCTATGCATAAAAAAACCTTTAATTGATAACTTACCGAATCAAGCAATTCAAACAACCGCCAATAATCTCAATCATAGATAAGAAATGCCCGACACCGAATGTAAAAATTCCTCCACCAGTTTGGAGACCGAGCATGCCGCATCTAGAAGCCGTCAACACCTCGCACACCCGCGCCGATGTCTGGAACGTCAGCAACGCCCACTGCCGCGTGCACTATCAACTGTTGGCCGAGGCCGAACCCGACCTGCTGTGCCGGGCTCTCAACCTGTTCGCTTTGCAGTGTCTGACGCCGCAACAGGTCAGCGTGCAGCGGACGGACGATCTGTTGTCGATCGACATCGTAATAGACGGCCTGAGCTGGCACCGCGCCCAGGTGATCGCAGAAAAATTACGTAACCTGATCAGCGTCTGTTCGGTTGATCTGCAAGCGGTTGATTGCATGTGGAATGAACTGGCTCAGGCGGCGGGCTGAAAAAACTCGACACGGCTTCGTCGCGTAGTGGCCCAACGGTCTGCGGGTCCGCGACTATCCTTTGCGAACTGTTGTTCATGAGGAGCCCGCATGTCCGTTCAACTTGCCATTCAGGACCGCTGGCTGGATCTCAATGATTTGCTGCGTGAACTGGTCGCCCAGGGTTTCATCAGCCAGGACTCGGCCGAACACGCGCTCAATGCTCGACGCCGTCACGCTGCCAATGGCCAGATGCACCCGCTGGAATTCATTGCCAGCCAACTGCTGGACGATCTCAGCCGTCCCGGTAAACACCTTGATCTGGAAAGCCTGACCCTGTGGCTATCGCAGCAGGCCGGTCAGCCTTACCTGCGTATCGATCCGCTGAAAATCAACGTTGCAGCGATTACGCCGCTGATGTCCTACGCCTTCGCCCAGCGCCACAAGATTCTGGCGGTGTCCATCGACCGCGACGCGGTGACCGTGGCCAGCGCCCAGCCCTACGTCACCGGTTGGGAAGCCGACCTGACCCATGTGCTGAAGCTGCCGATCAAGCGTGTGGTTGCCAACCCGGTGGATATCCAGCGCTTCAGCGTGGAGTTTTTCCGCCTGGCCAAATCGGTCAGCGGCGCGACCAACGCCGATCAGCAGATGAACACCCTGGGCAATTTCGAGCAGTTGCTCAACCTCGGCGCCAGCGACCAGGAACCGGACGCCAACGACGCGCACATCGTCAACATCGTCGATTGGCTGTTCCAGTACGCGTTCCAGCAACGCGCCAGTGACATCCACATCGAACCCCGGCGCGAACAAGGCACGGTGCGCTTTCGCATCGACGGCGTGCTGCACAACGTCTATCAATTCCCGCCGCAAGTGACCATGGCCATCGTCAGCCGCCTGAAAAGCCTGGGGCGGATGAACGTCGCGGAAAAACGCAAACCCCAGGACGGCCGGGTGAAAACCAAGACCCCGGGCGGTGGCGAAGTCGAGCTGCGGCTGTCGACATTACCCACTGCGTTCGGCGAAAAAATGGTCATGCGGATCTTCGACCCGGAAGTACTACTCAAGAACTTCGATCAGTTGGGCTTCTCCGCCGATGACTTGCGCCGCTGGCAGGACATGACGAGCCAGCCCAACGGCATCATCCTGGTCACCGGGCCAACCGGTTCCGGCAAGACCACCACGCTATACACCACCCTGAAGAAACTGGCGACGCCGGAGGTCAACCTCTGCACCATCGAAGACCCGATCGAAATGGTCGAGCCGGCGTTCAACCAGATGCAGGTCCAGCACAACATCGACCTGACCTTCGCCGCCGGTGTGCGCGCGCTGATGCGGCAGGATCCCGACATCATCATGATCGGTGAGATCCGTGATCTGGAAACCGCTGAAATGGCGATCCAGGCTGCGCTCACTGGCCACCTGGTGCTCTCGACGCTGCACACCAACGATGCGCCGAGCGCAATCAGCCGCTTGCTGGAACTGGGCGTGCCGCATTACCTGATCAAAGCCACGGTGCTTGGCGTCATGGCCCAGCGCCTGGTCCGCACCTTGTGCCCGCATTGCAAGGCGCCGCTGACCCTGGGTGAAGAAGACTGGCAAACCCTGACGCGGCCCTGGCAGGCACCGTTGCCGCACAACGCACATCGTGCCATCGGTTGCCTTGAATGCCGCGATACCGGTTACCGCGGCCGCGCCGGGGTCTACGAAATCATGCAGCTGACGGACGGCGTCAAAGCGCTGATCAGCCCCGACACCGATTTGCTGGCGGTGCGGCGACAGGCGTTCAAGGAAGGCATGCGCAGCTTGCGATTGTCAGGCGCGCAGAAAGTGGCGGCGGGTTTGACGACGATTGAGGAGGTGTTGCGGGTAACGCCGCAGAGCGAGCAAAAGTAGGCGCGGCCGCTATGGAACTCGATTGGGGAATTGGCAATCAAAGGCCGTAGTTAACCAGTGGAGTCACCCAATATGCGTTTCAAACTTGCTGTCGCTACCATCGCCTTGTTGTCCCTTCCTGTCGGTTCGGCGATGGCTGATAGCTTTTGGCGTAACGTCATCTCATCCGGTGCGACCACCGGTTCGACCTACCTGACGTTCAAGGATCACAAACTGATCGTTGCTGCCCAGGACGATGCCGGCAGCTTTGTCGCCAGCGACGGCGGCATTCGCGGTCCATACCTGGAGGCCGCGATGCAGAAAGTCCGTGCCGACAACCCTGGCCTGCAAGCCACGGACATGGAACTGGCGAACGCGATCCTGGCGAAGAATGCCGTCGCGTCGAATTAAGATTTACCGCTGAACAAAAATGCCGCTCCCATGAGCGGCATTTTTTATGCCTGATACAAAACCCTGTGGGAGCGAGCCTGCTCGCGATAGCGGTAGATCAGTCGAAATCATCCACGACTGTCACACCGCTATCGCGAGCAGGCTCGCTCCCACAGTGGATTTGTATCTCCCGTGAGATCAGCGGTAATCATCCACCGGGACGCAAGCGCAAAACAGGTTCCGATCGCCGTAAACGTTATCGACACGGTTCACCACCGGCCAGTACTTGTGCGCCTTGGTGTGAGCATCCGGTGTCACCGCCTGCTCGATGCTGTAGGACCGTTCCCAAACCCCGGTGATATCCGCCAGGGTATGCGGCGAACGTTTCAGCGGGTTGTCATCGGCTGGCCAGTTGCCGTTCTGCACCTCGGTGATTTCCGCGCGGATACTCAGCATCGCCCCGATAAACCGGTCCAGTTCTGCCTTGGATTCACTTTCGGTCGGTTCCACCATCAACGTCCCCGGTACAGGAAACGACATGGTCGGCGCATGGAAGCCGTAGTCCATCAGCCGCTTGGCGACGTCCTCCTCGCTGATTCCGGTCAGCGTCTTGAGTGGCCGCAGGTCAAGAATGCATTCGTGAGCCACCCGCTCGTTGCGCCCGGTGTAAAGCACCGGAAACGCCCCGGACAAGTGCTGCGCCAGGTAATTCGCGGCGAGGATCGCCACCTCACTGGCATCCGCCAGTTGCGGCCCCATCATCGCGATGTACATCCAGCTGATCGGCAGGATGCTCGCACTGCCCCAAGGCGCCGCACTGACTGCGCCGTTTTGCGCCAGTGGCCCTTCGATCGGCACCACCGGGTGGTTGGCCACGAACGGCGCCAGATGCGCGCGCACACCAATCGGCCCCATGCCCGGCCCGCCGCCACCATGGGGAATGCAGAAAGTCTTGTGCAGGTTCATGTGGGACACGTCGGCACCAATGTCCGCCGGGCGCGCCAGTCCGACCTGCGCGTTAAGGTTGGCGCCATCCATGTACACCTGGCCGCCGTGGCTGTGGATAACTTCGCAGATTTCGCTGATGCCTTCCTCGTATACGCCGTGGGTCGAAGGATACGTCGCCATCAGGCAGGCGAGTTTGTCGCCCGCCTCGGCTGCTTTGCCTTTAAGGTCATCCAGATCAACGTTGCCCGCCTCGTCACACTCGACGATCACCACCCGCATCCCGGCCATCTGCGCCGACGCCGGGTTGGTGCCGTGGGCCGAGGACGGGATCAGGCAAATATCCCGCGCGCCCTCATGACGACTCTCGTGATATTTGCGGATCGCCAGCAACCCGGCGTACTCGCCTTGGGCGCCAGAGTTGGGTTGCATGCAGATCGCGTCGAAACCGGTAATCGCGCAGAGCCAGCGCTCCAGTTCTTCGATCATCAGCGAATAACCGATCGCCTGCTCTTTCGGCACAAACGGGTGCAGGTTGGCGAACTGCGGCCACGTGATGGGGATCATCTCGCTGGTGGCGTTGAGCTTCATGGTGCAGGAGCCCAGCGGGATCATCGATTGATTGAGCGCCAGGTCTTTGTTCTCCAGTTGCTTGAGGTAGCGCAGCATCTCGGTTTCGCTGTGATGGGCGCTGAACACCGGATGACGCAGATAAGGCGAGGTACGCAGCAGACCGGCAGGAATGCCGGAATCAAGGGTTTCGGCGTCCAGTTCGTCGACGTTGAGCCCATGATCGGAACCGAGGAATACATCAAACAACTTGGCGACGGTGGATTCGTCAGAGGTTTCATCGAGACTCAGCCCCAACTGCCCACGCCCGAGAATGCGCAGGTTGATCTGAGCAGCCTGGGCGCTTTCGATGATTGCGGTCTGAGTACCCCCGACTTCCAGCGTCAGCGTGTCGAAAAAGTGCGTGTTGAGGCGGGTGATGCCGTGGCGCTCCAGGCCAGCGGCGAGGATGCAGGTCAGCCGATGGACGCGTTGGGCAATGCGTTTGAGCCCTTCCGGACCGTGGTAGACCGCATAGAAACTGGCAATGTTGGCCAGCAGTACCTGAGCGGTGCAGATGTTCGAGTTGGCTTTCTCCCGGCGGATATGTTGTTCGCGGGTTTGCAGGGCCATGCGCAAAGCGACGTTGCCGCGAGCATCCTTCGACACGCCGATGATTCGCCCGGGAATCGCCCGTTTGTATTCATCGCGACTGGCAAAAAACGCCGCGTGAGGGCCGCCGTAACCCATGGGCACGCCAAAACGCTGGGAGGAACCGAACACCACGTCGGCGCCCAACTCCCCCGGCGGGGTCAGCAACAGCAGACTCAACAGATCGGTGGCGACACACGCCAGGGCTTGCTGCGCATGCAGATGATCGATCAAGGGACGAAGGTCGCGGATTTCACCGTGGGTATCGGGATATTGCAGGAGCGCGCCGAATACCTGGTGCTGTTTCAAGTTATCCACAGTGTCGATGATCAGCTCGAAGCCGAACCCTTCTGCTCGGGTCTGCACCACGGAAATAGTCTGCGGATGACAGTTTTCGTCGACGAAGAACAGATTGCTTCTGGACTTGGCGACCCGCTTGGCCAGTGCCATGGCCTCCGCCGCCGCCGTGGCTTCGTCCAGCAGCGAGGCGTTGGCCAGTTCCAGGCCCGTGAGGTCGATGGTCAATTGCTGGAAGTTCAGCAGCGCTTCGAGCCGGCCCTGGGCGATCTCTGGTTGATAGGGCGTGTACGCGGTGTACCAACCGGGATTTTCCAGCACGTTGCGCACAATGACGGCTGGCGTGAGGGTGCCGTGGTAGCCCATGCCGATCAGGCTGGTCCACACCTGATTTTGCTCGGCATAACCACGCAATTTGGCCAGCGCGGCTTCTTCGTCGAGGGCCGGTGGCAGGTCCAGCGGCCTGTTCAGACGGATGCCTGGCGGCACGGTCTGCTCGATCAACTCGACCCGGCTGCCAAGTCCGAGGCTGTCGAGCATCGCCTGTTGCTCGGCGGCATCGGGCCCGAGGTGACGGCGAAGAAAGGCATTGGGGTCGCGTAACTGGCTCAAGGACGGCAACTGGGACATGACGGGCTCTCTCTTGACTGGCGCTCAACGTCGATGCAACACGGTCAAACCAGCATAGCAGTCGATGTCCCTGTGTCCCTGAAGATCAAAAGATCGCAGCCTCGTTTCACTCGACAGCTCCTACAGGGATCGCATTCCAATGTAGGAGCTGTCGAGTGAAACGAGGCTGCGATCTTTTGATTTTGAGAATAAAAAAGCCCCGACAAGTCGGGGCTTTGGGGGGTGACGCTTAAGGCTTACTCGCCGATGGCGGCCTTGTAGCCTGCTGCATCGAGCAGCTTGTCCAGATCGCCAGCGTTGCTTGGCTTGAGCTTGAAGATCCAGGCACCGTACGGGTCGGAGTTGAGCAACTCAGGGTTAGCGCTCAGTTCTTCGTTGATGGCAATCACTTCACCGGCAACCGGGGAGTAGATGTCCGAAGCGGCTTTAACCGACTCCACCACACCGGATTGATCACCGGCAGCGAAGACTGTCCCGACTTCGGTCAGCTCAACGAACACCACGTCGCCCAAGGCTTCCTGAGCGTGATCGCTGATGCCCACGGTGACGCTGCCATCGGCTTCGAGACGGGCCCACTCGTGACTTTCGGCAAAACGCAGGTCGGCAGGAATATCGCTCATGTTCTGTGTCCTCAAGAGAATTGTCAGCGGTCGTTGCCCGCCAGAAAAGGTTAGATCAAGGTTTTGCCATGGCGTACGAAGGTCGGTTTGACCACTCGGACCGGGTACCACTTGCCACGGATTTCCACTTCTGCGCGGTCGGCTGTCGCCATCGGCACGCGCGCCAGGGCAATCGACTTGCTAAGCGTAGGAGAGAAACTACCACTGGTGATCTCCCCTTCGCCAACATTGGCGATGCGGACCACTTGATGAGCGCGCAAAACCCCACGCTCCTCAAGGACCAGACCGACCAGTTTGTGCTGCACGCCACCCGCCCGTTCGGCTTCAAGAGCGCTGCGGCCGATGAACTGGCGAGTGGCCGGTTCCCACGCAATGCTCCAGGCCATGTTGGAGGCCAGTGGTGAAACGTCTTGATGAATGTCCTGACCGTAGAGGTTCATACCGGCTTCGACCCGCAGCGTATCGCGTGCCCCGAGGCCGATCGGCGAAATGCCCGCGCCCACCAGATCGTTGAAAAATCCTGGCGCTTGATTGGCCGGCAGAACGATTTCCAGGCCATCTTCGCCGGTGTAGCCCGTGCGTGCGATGAACCAGTCACCATCGGCCTGGCCTTCGAAGGGCTTGAGCATCTGAATCAGGTTGCCCCGGGACTGGGTCACCAGTTCCGAGATTTTGTGCCGGGCGTGGGGCCCCTGAATGGCCAGCATCGCCAACTCGGAGCGCTCGTTGAGCTGCACCTTGAAACCTTCGAGGTGAGCCTGCATCCAGGCGAGGTCCTGATTACGGGTGGAGGCGTTGACCACCAGCCGATACCCGTCGTCGAGACGGTAGACGATCATGTCGTCGACGATGCCGCCGCGCTCGTTGAGCATGGTGCTGTACAGGGCACGGCCAGGGCTGTGCAGACGTTCGACATCATTGGCCAGCAAATGCTGGAGCCAAACCTTGGCCTGAGGGCCGCTGACATCGATCACGGTCATGTGGGATACATCGAAAACCCCACAATCGCGGCGCACCTGATGGTGTTCCTCGACCTGCGAGCCGTAATGCAAAGGCATATCCCAACCGCCAAAATCGACCATCTTCGCGCCGAGGGCGAGATGAAGGTCATACAGAGGCGTGCGCTGTCCCATGGGTTTCTCCTTCCGGGCGTGGCGAAGGTGCGGGCCGGTACTGCACGGGGTGAAAGCCTTGAAACAGAAGGCTTTCAGCCGATTTCAGCTACCTGGTCCGTAGGACGGACCGCACCGAATGCCGCGCATTGTAGCCTCAAGGTGTAGGACTGGCACCTAGGCGTTTCGATGCGCTGAACGTCGAATCAATCCGATGACCGGTAACAGCCCGACCAAAACCAGGGTCAGGGCAGGCAACGAGGCTCTCGCCCACTCGCCTTCGCTGGTCATTTCGAAGATGCGTACCGCCAGCGTGTCCCAGCCAAACGGGCGCATCAGAAGGGTCGCGGGCATTTCCTTGAGCACATCGACGAACACCAGCAACGCGGCGCTCAACGTTCCAGGCAGCAATAACGGCAGATACACTTTGAAAAACAGTCGTGGCCCACTGACGCCAAGGCTACGTGCCGCTTCAGGCAAAGATGGCCGTATTCGCGCCAGACTGCTTTCCAGCGGCCCATAAGCCACCGCGATGAAACGCACCAGGTAGGCCAGCAACAACGCCGACAGGCTGCCCAGCAGCAATGGCTTGCCGGCGCTGCCCAGCCAACCCGACAACGGGATCACCAGTTCGCGGTCCAGGTAACTGAACGCCAGCATGATCGACACCGCCAGCACCGAACCCGGCAACGCGTAACCGAGGTTGGCCAGGCTGATGCCAGAGCGGATCACTCGGGTCGGGGCCAGACGCCGGGCAAACGCCAGCACTAGAGCAACACTGACGGTGATCAACGCCGCCATGCCGCCCAGGTACAGGGTATGGACGATCAGTCCCGCGTAACGCTCATCGAGGTCGAAACGCCCGCGCTGCCAGAACCACACCACCAGTTGAAGCACTGGAATGACGAAAGCGCAGGCGAACACCAGGCCGCACCAACTCATGGCCGCCAGCGCCTTGAAACCGCGCAGGTGATACAGCGCCTTGACCCGCGGTCGTTCGTTGCTCGCCCGGTTGGCCCCGCGAGCACGGCGCTCGCCGTACAGCACGACCATCACCACCAGCAGCAACAGGCTGGCCAGTTGCGCAGCGGTGGAGAGGCTGAAAAATCCGTACCAGGTCTTATAGATGGCGGTGGTGAACGTGTCGAAGTTGAACACCGACACCGCGCCGAAATCCGCCAGGGTTTCCATCAACGCCAGCGCCACGCCAGCGCCGATGGCCGGGCGCGCCATGGGCAACGCGACTCGCCAGAACGCTTGCCACGGGGATTGCCCCAGGACTCGCGCCGCTTCCATCAAGCCTTTGCCCTGAGCCAGGAACGCGGTTCGCGCCAACAGGTAAACGTAGGGATAAAAGACCAGCACCAGGACCAGAATCACGCCGCCGGTGGAGCGCACGCGCGGCAACCTCAAACCCGTGCCGAACCATTCGCGCAACAGGGTTTGCACGGGCCCGGCGAAATCCAACAGGCCGACGAAGACGAACGCCAGCACATAGGCGGGAATCGCGAATGGCAGCATCAGCGCCCAGTCCAGCCAACGTCGACCGGGGAATTCGCAGAGGCTGGTGAGCCAAGCCAGGCTTACACCCAAGAGCGTCACACCGATACCGACGCCGAGCACCAGGGTCAGGGTATTGCCCAGCAGGCGCGGCATCTGGGTATCCCACAAGTGGGACCAGATTTGATGATCGACGGTTTGCCATGACAACAGCAAAACGCTGAGGGGCAACAGGACCAGCGCAGCGATGGCGAAGACCAGGGGGTACCAGCGGCGTTGGGCGGGGTGGGCCAAGGAGATTCTCTAGAAAATATTGGGCCAACTCTAACCTGAAGTCGGCTCCATTTTGTGGCGAGGGAGCTTGCTCCCGCTCGGGTGCGAAGCAGCCGCAGGAGGTTATCAGATCATCTCGATCCTGACCTGTCGATGCCAACGGGGCCGCTTCGCAGCCCAGCGGGAGCAAGCTCCCTCGCCACAGGTAGCCGCTCGCCACAATAACGGTGGGGGTCAGTTCCAGCCAGCCCGATCCATCATGCGAATCGCTTCAGCCTGACGCTTGCCGGCAATTTCCACAGGCAACGTATCAGCCACAAACTTGCCCCAGCCCGCCACTTCTGCAGAAGGTTGAACCGCAGGGTTGGCCGGGAATTCCTGGTTCACGTCAGCGAAAATCTTCTGCGCTTCAGGCGTGGTCATCCACTCTACCAGCGCCTTGGCGGCTTCCGGGTGCGGTGCGTGCTTGGTCAGGCCGATGCCCGACAGGTTGACGTGCACGCCACGGTCACCCTGGTTTGGCCAGAACAGCTTCACCGGCAGGTCTGGCTTCTGCTTGTGCAGACGACCGTAGTAATAGGTATTGACGATACCGACGTCGCATTGACCCGCGTTGATGGCTTCCAGCACCGCGACGTCATCGGAGAACACATCGGTGGACAGGTTATTCACCCAGCCCTTGAGAATTTTCTCGGTTTTGTCGGCGCCATGGACTTCGATCATGGTGGCGGTCAGGGACTGGTTGTAGACCTTCTTCGACGTGCGCAGGCACAGGCGGCCTTCCCACTGCTTATCCGCCAGCGCCTCGTAGGTGGTCAACTCACCGGGTTTCACCCGATCGGTGGAGTAAGCGATGGTCCGCGCCCGCAGGCTCAGGCCAGTCCAGGCATGGGCGGATGAGCGGTATTGCAGCGGGATGTTGGCGTCGATCACCTTGGAGGTGAACGGTTGCAGGATGCCCATTTGCTCGGCCTGCCAGAGGTTGCCGGCATCGACGGTCAGCAGCAGATCCGCGGTAGCGTTCTCGCCCTCGGCCTTGATCCGCTGCATCAGCGGCGCTTCCTTGTCGGTGATGAACTTCACCTGCACACCGGTTTTTGCGGTGTAGGCATCGAAGACCGGCTTGATCAGCTCGTCGATACGCGAGGAATAAACCACCACCTCGTCAGCGGCCTGGGCCGCAGTGCTACCAATCAGGGTCAGGGCGAGCGCGGTCAATAGACGCTTCGGTACCAACATGGGAGCGATCCTCGATTGAAAAAATGAAGCCAAATGATATGGACTCACATTTACCTTCTCAATCGAACAGTTGGTGGAGACGTTACCAGATGTTGCACGGAACCATGGACAATGTGGCGAGGGGGCTTGCCCCCGTTCGAGCGCGAAGCGGTCGCAAATCGAAATGCAAGGTTTGTCTGAAGATATGCCGGGGCTGCTTCGCAACCCAACGGGGGCAAGCCCCCTCGCCACAGGTCAGGCTTTGGCCAACGCGGGCAAATCACCGGTCAACCCCAGCGCCTCACGCACGAACAGCGCCTTGGCTTCGGGCATCTGATCGACCATCTTCAACCCGGCATTGCGCAACCAGCGAATCGGCAACGGATCGGCCTGGAAGAGACGCTCGAAGCCTTCCATCGCCGCCATCAACGCCAGGTTGTGGGGCATGCGCCGACGTTCGTAACGGCTGAGCACTTTCACATCCGCCAGACGTTCGCCACGCGTGGCCGCTTGCAACAGCACTTCGGCCAGCACGGCGGCATCGAGAAAACCCAGGTTCACGCCCTGCCCGGCCAATGGGTGAATGGTGTGCGCCGCATCCCCGATCAACGCCAGACCTTCAGCCACATAACGCTTGGCATGACGCTGGCGTAGCGGTACGCACAGGCGCGGGTCGGCGCTGACCACCTCGCCCAGTCGGCCTTCGAAGGCCCGCTCCAGCTCTTTGCAGAAACCGTCGTCATCCAGCGCCATCAGGCGTTCGGCTTCGCTCGGGGTGGTCGACCAGACGATCGAACACCAATCCTGCTGACCATCACGCTCCAGCGGCAAGAACGCCAGCGGACCGTTGTCGGTGAAGCGCTGCCACGCGGTCAGTTGATGAGGTTTGGCACTGCGCACGCTGGTGACAATCGCATGGTGCAGGTAGTCCCACTCGCGCGTCGCCATGCCGGTCAGACGCCGAACGGCGGAATTGGCGCCATCCGCTGCGATCACCAAAGGTGCGCGCAAGGTGCGGCCATCGGCCAGGGTCAGCAACCAGTCATCGCCGGAACGACGCATTTGCTCCAGGCGCGCATTGGCCAACATGCCGAGATCGCAGTCGTGCAGGCGGTCGAGCAAGGCGTCCTGAACCACGCGGTTCTCGACGATATGCCCCAGCACGTCGGCATGCACACTGGCCGCCGAGAAATGGATTTGCCCGGTGCCGCTGCCGTCCCAAACCTGCATGTCGGTGTAGGGGCTGCTGCGCCGTTTGGCGATGCCGTCCCAGACGCCCAGACGATCAAGAATCCGCTGGCTGGCAATCGATAAGGCGCTCACTCGCGGCTCGAACGAAGCCTGGGCATCGAAGGGTTTGACGCTCAGGGGGCTGCCGTCCAGCAGCAGGACTTCCAGCCCGCTGTCCTGCAACGCCAGCGCCAGGGCGCTGCCGACCATTCCGGCCCCGACAATCAGCAGATCTGCGCGCATTTCCATGCTTTAAGCCTGTCTCGCTTGCGGCTTGAGCCGCCTAAAAAGGGATTTAACCAAAGTGCCCGCGCCGAGGTACGGCGGGTAGCAGCTGCCGAACCACTCAAGCATCGGGACGCGTACCCAGCCCCATGGCCTGACGCGCGAACCAGCGTTTGGCCGGCGGCAACAGGTCCAGCCCGAGCAGGCCGATATTGCGGCCCAGGGAAACCAAGGGTTGAGTGCTGCCGAACAAACGGGTGACCTGATCGGAGAAACCCACGGTCAGGTTCTGATCCAGACGCTGACGCTCGCGGTAGGCCTGCAAGGTCGCAAAGTCGCCGGGAGATGTTTCGCTGCCCAGCAACGCATCGGCCAGCGCTTGAGCATCACGCAACGACAGGTTGAAACCTTGCCCGGCTATCGGGTGCAGACTGTGGGCAGCATTGCCGAGAATTGCCAGGTGCGGACGCACCTGCTCTTCGGCCTCGATCAATGTCAGCGGGTACAAATGCCGCGCGCCAACCTGTTTCAACGTGCCGAGGCGATAACCGAACACGCCTTGCAGCTCGCTGAGGAAACTCTTTTCATCGAGGGCCGCCAGCCGTTGCGCGTCCATCCCCAATCGGGTCCAGACCAGTGCGCAGCGGTTTTCCGGCAACGGCAACAAGGCCATCGGCCCGTCATCGGTGAAACGCTCGAAGGCCATGCCGTTGTGCGCTTCACTCGGCGTGATGTTGGCAATCAACGCGCTCTGGTTATACGGGCGCTTTTTGATGCCGATCCCCAGTTGCTCGCGCAGGCCGGAACGGCCGCCATCAGCCAGCACCGCAAGCTCGCATTCCAGGATGGTTTCGTCGTTGAGGGTCAGGCGATAGCCATCGATCAGCGGCTCCATACGCGTGACTTCCGCGGGGCAACGCCAGCTGATCACGTCCTTGTCCAGCCCCTGCCAGAGGCATTGGCCGAGCCAGGCGTTTTCCACCACATAACCCAGCGCCGGAACGCCCTCTTCCATCGCCGACAATCGCGCGGTGGAGAAGCGTCCACGGTCGGAGACATGAATCTGTTTGATCGGCTCGGCGCGGCGGGAGATTTCCTGCCACACGCCCAACCGTTGATAAATCTGCTTGGCACCGTAGGACAACGCCGAGGAACGGGCGTCGTAGCTCGGTTGATAAGTATCGCCGGGGGCGAACGGTTCGATCAGCACGATCTTCCAGCCACGAGCCTTGGCCCCCGCCTGCAACGCCAACGCCAGACTGGCGCCGACCAGGCCACCACCGATGATTGCCAGATTGACTCGACTCATGCCGCTTGTGTCCGCGCGGCGGCCATCAAGGCCTCGATCTCGGCGACCGTTTTCGGTACGCCTTTGGTCAGGATTTCACAGCCGGTTTTGGTGACCACTACGTCGTCCTCGATGCGCACGCCAATGCCGCGCCATTTTTTCGCTACGTTCTGGTTGCCCGGGGCAATGTAGATGCCCGGCTCTACGGTCAGCGCCATGCCGACTTCCAATACACGCCATTCCCCGCCGACCTTGTATTCGCCGACATCATGCACATCCATGCCCAGCCAGTGGCCGGCGCGGTGCATGTAGAACGCTTTATAGGCTTCGCTGGCGATCAACTCATCGACCTCGCCCTGCAACAGGCCCAACTTCACTAACCCGGCAGTAATCACCCGGACTGTAGCTTCGTGGGCCTGATTCCAGTGTTTGTCTGGGGCAATTTCCGCAAACGCGGCTTCTTGCGACGCCAGCACCAACTCGTAGATTGCCTTCTGTTCCGCTGAATACTTGCCGTTGACCGGCCAGGTGCGGGTGATGTCGCTGGCGTAGCAGTCGATCTCACAACCGGCGTCGATCAATACCAGATCGCCGTCCTTGAGCACCGCGTCATTCTGCTGGTAATGCAGGATGCAGCTGTTGCGCCCAGCGGCGACGATCGAGCCGTAGGCCGGCATTTTCGCCCCGCCCTTGCGGAATTCGTAGTCGAGTTCGGCTTCGAGGCTGAACTCATGCAGCCCCACACGACTGGCCTGCATCGCACGGATGTGCGCCTGGGCGGAAATCCGTGCGGCTTCGCGCATCACCTTCACTTCTGCCGCCGATTTATACAGGCGCATGTCGTGAAGCAGGTGATCCAGGGCAACGAATTCGTTCGGCGGCTGGGCGCCGAGGTGCGCTTTAGAGCGGATCACGTTGATCCAGTCCATCAGGTGCCGGTCGAATTCCGGATTGCTGCCCATGGCCGAATACACCCGGTCGCGACCTTCGATCAGGCCCGGCAAGATGTCGTCGATGTCGGTGATGGGGAAGGCGTCGTCGGCGCCAAAGTCGCGAATCGCGCCTTCCTGCCCGGCGCGCAGGCCGTCCCACAACTCGCGTTCGGCATTGCGTTCACGGCAGAACAGAATGTATTCGCCGTGCAGACGCCCAGGCATCAAAACGATGACCGCCTGAGGCTCGGGAAAACCGCTGAGGTACTGGAAGTCGCTGTCCTGACGGTAGACGTGCTCGACGTCGCGGTTGCGGATCGCAACGGCGGCGGCGGGCAGGATGGCGATACTGTTGGGTTCCATCTGCGCCATCAGGGCCTTGCGGCGACGGCTGTATTCCGATTTCGGGATATGAATCATGGGCAGATGGCTTTCCCTGGCACGCGATTAATGCAACGACGGTTTGGCGGCAGCCGGCGCGTCCGGCTTTTTGTTTTCGGTGAACAGCAGCAGTGGCGCGACGCGCAGGTACTCCATCACTTCCATGTAATCGCTTTCGCCGTCGTCGGACTCTTCCAGGGCGTCTTGCACCTGTGAAATAGCCGCCAGGTCCTGAAGCACTTCGGTGGCCTCGGTGCTCAGCATGCTGCTGTCACGGCAGTTCAGGCCAAAACCGCTGAGGAAACCCTGGCACCATTGGCCCAGTGCGGCGGCACGGTCGGCCAGTGGCTCGTCATCGGTCGGCAGCAACAGAACGACGGTCACGTCGTCGCCGGTGAGCTCGCCCTTGACCATCTCCTGCAAGCCGATCAAGGCGTTGCGGACGTTATCCTGCGGCTCGCTCTCGAGCAGTTCGGCGGCATCGACCAGCCAGCCTTCGGCATCGAAACCGGCACCGGCGCAACTGCGGCCGAGCAACAGGCCATGCAATTCGGCAGGCGAGACGTTATGACCGCTGGAAGTCAGCAGTTTGGCGAAGGCTTGGTACGGGGAATTCTGAATGGGCATGGGCAGCTAGGCGCCAGACGGCGCTATGTCTAGAATGAAGGCCTTGTATCCTACATCGACAGACTCGCCAAGACTATTAAAGGCTGTCCGCCAGCTACCACCCATCTGACACATTTTCAGTGGACACAATGGAAGACACCGACCTGCAAGCGCTGATGGCCAGACTCGAACTGCTAATTAGCCGCGTCGAGCAACTAAAGAGTCAAAACGGACTCCTATTAGCTCAGGAAAAGACCTGGCGCGAGGAACGCGCTCACCTCATTGAAAAGAACGAAATCGCCCGGCGTAAGGTCGAATCAATGATTTCGCGCCTCAAGGCCCTGGAGCAAGACTCATGAGTTCAAGCAATAGCGTTACCGTGCAGATCCTCGATAAAGAATATTCGATCATCTGCCCCCAGGAAGAGCGCAGCAACCTGGTGAGCGCCGCCCGTTACCTGGACGGCAAGATGCGCGAAATCCGCAGCAGCGGCAAAGTCATCGGCGCCGATCGCATCGCCGTGATGGCCGCCCTGAACATCACCCACGACCTTCTGCACAAGGAAGAACGCCCGGATGTACAGGCCAGCGGCTCGACCCGCGAGCAGGTTCGCGACCTGCTGGATCGCGTCGATCTGGTGCTCGCAACCGATCCGGACGTCACCAAGGGCTGAAACGCGAAACCGCTTGGGGTATACTCGCATCACTCCCTGGGGTGCTTGCCAGTTGACCACGTCCCTGAGCCGATTCGCACTACCCTGGAAGTTGCACGTTGGGCTGGTGTGCATGTCCGCTAGACGGAAAGCCTTAAAGCCTACTGCATCTTCCACCTTGAACTTTCGGGTTCAAGGGCTAAGTCAGCAGCGGTTCATCCGGGGAGCCTGATTCCAGTCCGATGCCGGTTTAAATACCGGCATCGGCTTTTTTACGGGTACGCTTTACGTACTTGCCCTTCTGAAGCCGAATTCATGACCGAACCTGCGCTGCTGCCCCGCCCGCAACTTCGACGCATGCTGCGCAAGGCCCGCCGCGCACTGACACCCAGTCAGCAACGCCAGGCCGCTCGCGGGCTGTACAAGCAACTGGCCCAGCAGCCGTTGTTTCGCCGCGCTAAACATATCTCCCTGTATTTGCCCACCGACGGTGAAATCGACCCGCGCATTTTGCTGCGTGCCGCTCAACGTCGGGGCAAGGCGACGTATCTGCCGGTACTCAGCGCCTGGCCACGAACCAAAATGGTGTTCCAGCGAATTCGCCCCGGCGAAAAACTCAAACCCAACCGCTTCCGTATTCTCGAACCCCGGCACAACCTCGCCCGGCAACGCAAAGTCTGGGCGCTCGATCTGGTGCTGTTGCCATTGGTGGGGTTTGACGATGTCGGCGGACGCCTGGGCATGGGCGGTGGTTTTTATGATCGAAGCCTGGCGTACCTGGCACGACGTAAAAACTGGCGCAAGCCGACGCTATTGGGGCTGGCCCATGAATGTCAGAAGGTCGAACGATTGGCTCAAGCGAGCTGGGATGTGCCGTTACAGGGAACGGTGACAGACAAGGCGCGGTATTTCGCCGGCTAGACGCCACTGGAATCAGCGGCGCCCGAAGACAGGTTCAGCGCTTGAAGGCCGACGGCTGTTGTTGCTGCGCGATTTCGATCGGTGCGTCAGTCTTGTTGCTCCACAGGCTTTGGGCATAGCCGGTAGTCACGACGCCGAGGCCGAACAAAATAACCAAAATCCATAGTAAATCCGGTTTGCGTTTCATCGATTGCCCCCCAAAGGCACATCAACACGATGACAGCAGCGGTTTCCGTTTCAGGTGTAGGCCGTGCAGCAGCGTCAAGCTTAGAAGGCCGGCATTTTGCGACAACGTGAACCGACACGCAAACACTGGCGTCAACCGACCGTCGGTTTGTCATAAAATCCCCGGACAACTTGCCCACCACTTCGCAAGGAGCAAAAACCATGGCTTATTGGCTGATGAAATCCGAGCCCGACGAACTCTCGATCAAGGACCTGGAGACGCTCGGCAAGGCGCGCTGGGACGGGGTTCGCAACTACCAGGCGCGTAATTTTCTGCGGGCCATGGCCGTAGGCGACGAGTTTTTCTTCTATCACTCAAGCTGCCCCGAACCGGGGATCGCCGGGATCGGAAAGATCGTCGAAGCCGCGTATCCGGACCCGACGGCGCTGGAGCCGGAAAGCCCTTACTACGATCCGAAAGCCACGGCAGAGAAAAACGCCTGGAGCGCGATCGATGTCGCGCATGTCGAGACGTTTCCCAAGGTGCTTAAGCTGGATTACCTGAAACAGCAGGCGGCGCTGGCCGAGATGCCGCTGGTGCAGAAAGGTTCGCGCCTGTCGGTGATGCCGGTGACAAACGCGCAATGGGCTACGGTGCTCGATTTACGTTAAATACAGCAGAACCACCCGGTCACCCTCTTTTCAGCACCGAACAGGGTTAGGCTTGGCCCCCAGTTGACTGGTATCAACGCGCCTCGGCGTTCGATCAACCAGACTAGGACGCAACAGCCGCAGGATGCCCGCATGTCTATGCACAGCCGCTCTTCAATTTTTTTCACCAGCGCTTTAATGGTACTGCTGCTGGCCGCCGGTGGTTTTGGCTACTGGAAGTCGATGCATGACCGGTTGCCCGAAGGTTTGTATGTCGGCAACGGCCGTCTCGAAGCCACCGAAGTGCAGATCGCCAGCAAGACATCGGGCCGACTGGCAGAGGTGCTTGTCGATGAAGGCGACAAGGTCACCAAGGGCCAGCTGCTGGCCCGCATGGACACCCGCACCCTTGAAGCCCAACGCCACCAGGCCGAAGCTGAAGTGTTGCGCGCCCGGGAAAACCTCAACGCCGCACAAGCCAACGTGCAATTGCGCCAGAGCGAGCAACTGCTGGCCCGGCAGGAACTCAAGCGCTCTCAGGAACTGTTCAAACACGGTTTCGTCAGCGGCCAGATTATCGATCAACAGCAGGCACGTCTCGACACCAGCATCGCTTCGGTCGCCTCGTCTAGAGCCCAGGTGTCAGCCGTTGGCGCAGCGATTGGTGCGGCACAAGCCCAAGTCGCGATGTTGACCAGCGAAATCGATGACAGCAGTTTGCGAGCCCCTATCGACGGAGTGATCCAGCTGCGCATGGCCGAAGCCGGTGAGGTGCTGGGGGCTGGGGGACGCGTATTAGTGCTGATAGACCCCAACGATCAATACATGAACCTCTACCTCCCGGCCTCCGTGACTGGACGCCTGGCGGTGGGCGATGAAGCGCGGATTTTGCTCGATGCCCTGCCCGACCGTCCCCTGCCGGCAAAAATCAGCTTTGTGGCTGCCAAGTCGCAATTCACCCCCAAAGAGGTCGAGACCCGCGATGAGCGGCAAAAACTGGTGTTCCGCGTCAAGTTACACCTGACGGATCCCAAGGCAATGCCGCAAGCCAAACCCGGCATGCCCGGTGCTGGCTATGTGCGCACCACCTCCGTTGCCTGGCCGGCCAATCTGCAATGACCGGCCAGGCGGTTCAAGCTACCGGCATCAATCATCGCTACGGCAAACAACAGGCGCTCAGTGACATCACGTTCAGCCTGCCCGCCGGAACCCGTTGCGGGTTGATCGGCCCCGATGGCGCTGGAAAATCGAGTCTGCTGGGGCTGATCGCCGGGGTGAAAACGCTGCAGCAGGGCCATTTGGAAGTGCTCGGCGGCTCAATCCAGGATCGCCGCCATCGCAATACCCTCTATGCGCGCATCGCCTTCATGCCCCAAGGCCTGGGGGGCAACCTTTACCCCGAGTTGTCGATCAGCGAGAACATCCACTTTTTCGCCACCCTGTTCGGCCTGTCAAAAGCTGAATGCGATCAGCGCATGCACAATCTGTTATTGGCCACCGACCTGTTGCGCTTTGCCGAGCGCCCGGCCGGCAAACTGTCCGGCGGCATGAAACAGAAGCTGGGCCTGTGTTGTGCGTTGATCCATGAGCCGGATCTGCTGATCCTTGATGAACCGACAACCGGCGTCGATCCCCTGTCCCGTCGGCATTTCTGGGAACTGATTGACGATGTGCGGCGCCAGCGTTCACAACTGACACTGCTGGTTGCCACCGCGTATATGGAGGAGGCCGAGCAGTTCGAGCATTGCCTGATGCTCGATGGCGGCAAGCTGATTGCCACCGGGTTAAGCAAGGAATTACGGGCAGTCACAACCAGCGGCAAACTCGACGAAGCCTTCACCCACTATCAGGGCGACAGCAGCCACGACCATCAGCCTCTGGTGATCCCGCCTCGAACCGGCACCACCACCGATATCGCTATCGAAGCCCACGCTCTGACCCTGCGCTTCGGCGACTTCACTGCTGTAGACAAGGTCAGTTTTGCCATCGGTCGTGGCGAAATCTTTGGCTTTCTCGGTTCCAACGGCTGCGGCAAAACCACCACAATGAAAGTCCTCACCGGGCTGATACCCGCCAGTGAAGGCAGTGCCACGCTGCTGGGCAATCCGGTGAATGCCAAGGACCTGGCCACCCGCAAACGGGTCGGGTTCATGTCCCAGAGCTTTTCGCTGTATGGCGAACTCAGCGTGCGGCAGAACCTGGATTTGCACGCGCGCCTGTTCGATTTGCCCACAACCCAAAGCACACAACGCATCGATGAGCTGATCCAGCGCTTCAATCTGGGCAGCGTTTGCGATCAGCAGTCCGGGGCGCTGCCTTTGGGCTTGCGCCAACGCCTGTCCCTGGCGGTGGCGGTGTTGCATCGCCCGGAAGTATTGATCCTCGACGAACCGACTTCCGGCGTCGACCCGGCGGCGCGGGACGACTTTTGGCGACTGCTGATCGAGTTGTCCCGTGAACAAGGTGTGACCATCTTCCTCTCCACCCATTTCATGAACGAAGCCCAACGTTGCGATCGCATCTCGTTGATGCATGCCGGTAAGGTGCTGGCTTGCGATACGCCGCCAGCACTGCAACAACAGTTCAAAGGCGAAACACTGGAAGCTGCATTTGTCACATGCCTGGAGCAGGCCCAAAACACGCCTGAACCAGCGAAACCTCCAGAGCCTGCGAATGCGCCCGTCATGCCGGCCATGCCCAAGAAAGATCGCGGCTTCAGTCTCGGGCGCCTGATGGCGGTAGCAAGTCGTGAGGGTAAGGAACTGCTGCGCGACAAAGTGCGGATGGCCTTTGCCCTGCTCGGGGCAATTTTCATGATGGTGATCTTCGGCTACGGCATTTCCCTGGACGTAGAGAAACTCGCCTTCGCCGTCTACGATCAGGATCAGACGCCGCAGAGCCGCGCGTATCTGGAAGCCTTTCGCGGCTCTCGGTATTTCGACGAACAACCCTCTATCCGCGATGCCAAAGAGCTGCATCGCCGCCTTCAGCGTTCTGAAATCAAACTGGCACTTGAGATTGCGCCGGGTTTTGGCCGGGACTTGTACGCCGGGCGTCAACCGGTCGTGGCTGCCTGGCTCGATGGTGGCATGCCGTTTCGCGCCGAGACCAGCCGCAACTACGTTGAGGCCGTGCACCTGGCCAATATTGAACAGCTGGCCGAACAGAGCAGCCCCGCGCTGAACCGCCAAGCAGCCGCCCGACTGGAAACCCGCTTCCGCTACAACCAGGACGTGGTCAGCGTCAACGCCATCGGCCCCGGCGTCATGGCGCTGATCCTGGCGTTCATCCCAGCCATGCTGACAGCGCTGGGCATCGTACGGGAGAAAGAACTGGGTTCGATCACCAACTTCTACGCCACGCCGCTGACCCGACTCGAGTTCCTGCTGGGCAAACAGGTACCGTATCTGGCAGTCAGCCTGGTCAACCTCGCGGTACTGGTCGCCATGAACCGGTGGCTGTTCGGTGTACCGTTCAAGGGCAGCTTCCTGACCCTGACCTTTGGTGGACTGCTTTATGTGCTGGCAACTACCAGCATGGGCCTGTTGATCTCGGCGTTCACCCGAACCCAGATCGCTGCCATCCTCGGCACCATGATCATCACCAGCTTGCCGACCATCCAGTTTTCCGGGCTGATTGTGCCGCGCTCGTCCCTGGAGGGTGCGGCATCCGTGATGGGCATGCTGTTCCCCGCGGGTCACTTTCTCGATATCGCGGTAGGCACTTTCACCAAGGCCCTGGATATACGACAGCTTTGGCCACAATGCCTGGCGCTGTTCGGGTTCTTTCTCGGATTCACCGGGCTCAGCCTGGTCATGCTGAAAAAGCAGGAGGCCTGATGCACAAGCTCGCGCACATCCTGCGCCTGGGTCTCAAGGAACTCACCAGCTTGCGGCATGACAGCGTCCTGCTGCTGTTCCTCTTCTACGCCTTCACGGTGGCGATCTATATGCCGGCTGCCGGCTCGGTGATCGGCGTGCATAACGCCAGCGTGGCTATCGTGGACGAAGATCACAGCCTAGTGTCGCGACAACTGGCGCAGGCGCTGCAACCGCCGGAGTTTCAACGCCCGGTCTTGCTGCCCTATGGGCAACTCGATCAGGTCATGGACAGCGGCCAGTACACGTTTGTGATCAATGTGCCGGCGAACTTTCAGACGGATTTGTTGGCCGGTCGCCAGCCTGCCGTGCAAGTGAATGTCGACGCCACGGCCATGAGCCAGGCGTTCATGGGGGCGGGTTACATAGGGCGGATTTTCCAGCGCGAATTGTTGAATTACAGCGGCCAGAGCGATGTGGCGAGTAAAGCGCCAGTCCTGCTGACCACTCGCTCGCTGTTCAATACGAATCTGGAGGGAGGCTGGTTCCTGGCGGTGATTCAGATCGTCAATAACATCACCATCCTCGCCATCATCCTGACCGGCACGGCGCTGCTGCGTGAGCGCGAACACGGCACCCTCGACCATTTGCTGGTGCTGCCGCTGACAGCGCTGGAAATCATGCTGGCGAAAATCTGGAGCAACATGCTGGTGGTGGTGCTGTGCACCTGGCTGTCGCTGGAAGTGATCGTCAAAGGTGCGCTCGGCGTGCCGCTGGCCGGCTCGATAACCTTATTTTTACTGGTGACTGCCGTTTATCTGTTCGCCAGCACAGCCCTGGGGATATTCCTCGCGACCCTCGCCCGCTCGACACCGCAGTTCGGCTTGTTGGCGATTCCGGTAATTATCCCGATGTTGCTGCTATCTGGTGGCAGTACGCCACTCGACAGCATGCCGCAATGGCTGCAATGGGTGATGCAGGGTTCGCCATCGACGCACTTCGTCAGCCTCAGTGCCGCGATACTGTTTCGCGACGCCGGGCTGAGCGTGGTCTGGCCGGACTTGCTGGCACTCACGGTCATTGGGCTGCTGTTCTTTGCGATTGCGCTGATGCGGTTTCGCAAGAGTCTGGCGTCCTGAATGCAGGAGCACGGCTTGGCGGCGATGGCGGTCTTGTGGGCGCTATCGCGAGCAAGCTTTGCTCCTACAGATCCAGCATTACTGGATGATCAGGTTGTTGAACAACAAATCCTCAACCACCGGGTTGCCGGTTTCGTCGCTCATGATTTGCTGGGTCTGCTTGAGGGCTTCCTGACGCAGCTTTTCCTTGGCCTCGACGTTGTTCATCGCTTCAGTGGTCTGCTGGGCAAACAACGCCACCAGTTGATTACGAATCAACGGTTCGTTGGCTTTCACCAGTTTGGTCGCCTCATCACCGGTCACTCGCAACGCCACATCGGCCTTGTAGACCTTGAGCTTCGGCGTCCCGTCCAGCCCGTAATTGCCCACGAACGGCGGGCTCAGGGTGATGTAATTGACCTTCGGCGCTGCACCTTCTTTGGCTTCTTCGGCCATCGCTGCCACAGGCAGAGACAGGGCCAGCAACAACATGATCCACGCTTTCACAATTCGCTCCTTATCCGGTTTGCGGCCTAGCATAACGACCCGCCGCTCAAGCACAAGCTTATGGCTGACTATCAGGGCCGGGCATGCTCGTTGACCCATCGACTCACACACCTACACTTATCGGCCATCACTCCCAAAGGAATAGCCCTGATGAAAGCCGTGCTGTGCAAAGCCTTCGGCCCTGCCGAATCGCTGGTGCTGGAAGACGTCGCCAGTCCTGTCGCGAAGAAGAATGAAATCCTGCTGGACGTGCACGCCGCCGGGGTGAATTTCCCGGACACGCTGATCATCGAGGGCAAATACCAGTTCAAACCGCCCTTCCCGTTTTCCCCGGGCGGCGAAGCGGCTGGCGTAGTCAGCCAAGTAGGCGAAAAAGTCAGCAACCTCAAGGTGGGCGACCGGGTCATGGCGCTGACCGGCTGGGGCAGTTTCGCCGAACAGGTCGCGGTGCCGGGCTACAACGTGCTGCCCATTCCGCCATCGATGGATTTCAACACCGCCGCCGCGTTCAGCATGACCTACGGCACTTCGATGCACGCGCTCAAGCAACGGGGAAACCTGCAACCGGGTGAAACCTTGCTGGTACTCGGCGCGTCCGGGGGTGTCGGCCTGGCCGCCGTGGAAATCGGCAAAGCCATGGGCGCCCGCGTGATCGCCGCCGCCAGCAGCGCCGAAAAACTCGCAGTAGCCAAGGCCGCCGGTGCCGATGAGTTGATCAACTACAGCGAAACCAGTCTCAAGGACGAAATCAAGCGCCTGACCGATGGCCAAGGCGCCGACGTGATCTACGACCCGGTCGGCGGCGATCTGTTCGACCAGGCCATCCGCGCCATCGCGTGGAATGGCCGCCTGCTGGTAGTCGGCTTCGCCAGCGGACGCATCCCCGAACTCCCCGTGAACCTCGCGCTGCTCAAAGGCGCAGCGGTGATCGGCGTGTTCTGGGGCTCATTCGCCCAGCGCCAGCCTCAAGACAACGCGGCGAACTTCCAGCAATTGTTTGGCTGGTTCGCCGAGGGCAAGTTGAAGCCGTTGGTGTCGCAAGTGTATCCACTGAGCAATGCGGGGCAGGCGATTAATGATCTTGGCCAGCGCAAAGCGGTCGGGAAAGTGGTGGTTCAGGTTCGCTGAGCCCAATGCAGCGGTCTGGACTTCAAATGAAGTTGTTCAGACCGCTTTTTATTGTCCTGGGAACAAAACGCCACGACTTCCCATACACACGAAGGACATTTCCCAAAGCCTCGTCCTACCCTGGACCGAAATGCGGCACGTAGATCTGCAAGTAACCTTTCCCACAACGCCCTACATTTATACCTGAGCGACATGTTCATAAAAGAACATGCAATCTCCAGCATTTCCGCTATTTGGCCGATGCGAACCGGTGCTATTTTCGGTAACGAAACTGTAACATTCGCATCCGCAGTCAAAACAAGAAATCTGGAGCTCTTGAATGTTTGCTTTCTTTCGTCCTGCCGCACATCAGGCTCCATTGCCTGAAGAAAAAATAGACAACACCTACCGACGCCTTCGCTGGCAGATCTTCGCCGGTATTTTTATCGGTTATGCCGGCTATTACCTGCTGCGCAAAAACTTCTCCCTGGCCATGCCCTATCTGATCGAAGAGGGCTATACCCGCGGCGAGTTGGGCCTGGCGCTGTCGGCCATTGCCATTGCCTATGGCCTTTCCAAGTTCCTGATGGGCATTGTGTCCGACCGTTCCAATCCGCGTTTCTTCCTGCCCTTCGGCTTGTTGGTATCGGCCGGTGTGATGTTCATTTTCGGCTTCGCGCCCTGGGCGACGTCCAGCGTGACCATCATGTTCATCCTGCTCTTTATCAATGGCTGGGCCCAGGGTATGGGCTGGCCGCCGAGTGGGCGGACGATGGTGCACTGGTGGTCGCAGAAGGAACGCGGTGGAGTAGTGTCCTTGTGGAACGTGGCGCATAACGTCGGTGGCGGCCTGATCGGCCCGCTGTTCCTGCTCGGCATGGGCCTGTTCAATGATTGGCACGCAGCGTTTTACGTGCCGGCGGCGGTCGCCATGGCGGTGGCGGTGTTTGCCTTCGTCACCATGCGCGACACCCCGCAATCGGTGGGCCTGCCGCCGATCGAGAAGTACAAGAACGACTATCCGGAAGGCTACGACGCCAGCCACGAAGAAGAATTCAGCGCCAAGGAAATCTTCGTCAAGTACGTGCTGCGCAACAAAATGCTCTGGTACATCGCCCTGGCCAACGTCTTCGTCTACCTGTTGCGCTACGGCGTGCTGGACTGGGCACCGACCTACCTCAAGGAAGCCAAGGGCTTCACTGTGGATAAAACCTCGTGGGCCTACTTCTTCTACGAATGGGCAGGTATTCCGGGCACGCTGCTCTGTGGCTGGATGTCGGACAAGATCTTCCGTGGCAACCGTGGCCTGACCGGCATGGTGTTCATGGCTTTGGTGACCGTGGCGACCCTGGTGTACTGGCTCAACCCGGCCGGCAACCCGACAGTCGACATGATCGCGCTCGTCTCGATCGGCTTCCTGATTTACGGCCCGGTGATGCTGATCGGCCTGCAAGCGCTGGAATTGGCGCCGAAGAAAGCCGCCGGTACGGCAGCGGGCTTCACGGGTCTGTTCGGTTATCTGGGGGGGTCGGTCGCGGCCAGTGCAGCGATGGGCTACACCGTGGACCACTTCGGTTGGGATGGCGGTTTCGTCTTACTGATCGGCGCGTGCCTGCTGGCGATGGCGTTCCTGGCGCCGACGCTGTGGCACAAACAAGTCGCCAGTCAGAGCCGCGAAGCAATCGCCTGATCGGTTTTTGATTTGCAGCGCTTGAGCCGCGCCTCCAGATTCCGGTCTGGCATGGCGTGGCTACGCAGGGCGTGGGCGGTCTGCTCGACATAATCGCGAGTGGTGCCGTAACGCCCGCAAGCGTTTTCGAACACATGACTCAGCACGTGATCCGGCAAGTTGCCCGCATAGCTGGGCAGATGCCGCTCCAATACAAAACCCAACGCCTGAACCTGACTTCCGTCTTCAAGACGGCAGTTGAGCCAGTGTGGGCGATAGGACGGGAATGGCATTTCGCGCTGCCAAAGTGCGTAAAGAGAGGCTTCAAGTTGTTCTTCCGGCAAGCGATAGGCGAAGCCGCTGCAAGAACCACCGCGATCCAGGCCGAATACCAGCCCAGGCACTTCGGGTGTGCCGCGATGTTCGTGGGACCACAAATACAAACCGCGATGGTAGCCATGCACACGACCCCGCACTCGCTCCACCGCTGCACATTCAGGACGCCAGATCAGCGAACCGTAAGCGAACAGCCACACCGGCCCGCCCTTGTGGCGCGCCATGGTCGACTGCATTGAGCTGACTAATTGTTCGTGCGTGAGCTGCGGCCCCAGATCGAGCTGCGGAGGGTAAGCCAGATTCAAAAAAGCAGATTCAATGGCGCTCATGGCGATTAGCGTTCAGCTCCCCGCGGGTGAAGAATTACTTAATAGAACGCACCGCTGTAACAATAAGGCACATAAGTTTTAAGGCAATTTAAGTGCCATGGCACAGTTCTTAAATAATTGCCTGAATGACATATAACCTACCGGCATTTATATAATTTTATAAATACCGATCGGCTATATAGAGAGTTATAACGATTAAGAGCGGGGGATCAAGATCGAGGATCAAAATCGCGGCGCGTACGCAAACACATCTGCGCGCATTTGATGGGCATCCATCCCGGCTTCGACCAAAGCATCCAGCGTGCCGTAGACCATGGCCGGAGAGCCGCTGGCGTAGACATGCAAGGGTTTCAGATCGGGGAAGTCCTCGCACACCGCCTCATGCAGCATCCCGCAGCGCCCCTGCCAGCCGCATTGATCGCTGACGACTTTATGCAGGAACAGGTTGGGCAGTTTCAGCCATTCGTCCCAATGTTCGATGGCATAAAAGTCTTCAGGACGACGCACGCCCCAATACAGATGCACCGGATGCTTGAAGCCCTTGGCGCGGCAATGTTCGATCAGGCTATGGATCTGGCCCATGCCGGTGCCCGCGGCAATCAGCACCAGTGGACCGTCCGGCAGTTCCGCCAGATGGGTGTCGCCGAATGGCATTTCGATCCGCACCATTGGGTTGCGTTGCAACTGGTCGATCAGGCTCAGCGCACTGCTTTCGCGCGCCAGTACATGAATTTCCAGATCACGCCCGCCATGCGGTGCCGATGCCAGGGAGAATGCGGATTTCTCCCCATTCTCGCGCTCGATCATCAAGTACTGGCCGGCGTGATAACGCGGTGGCTTGCCAGCCGGAGCTCGCAGACGTACACGCCAGGTATCGCCGCCGACGTCCCTGCACTCAATGACCTGACATGACAAGCTGCGCACCGGCAATTCTCCCAGCGCGAGCACGCCATCCCACAGCACGATGCAGTCTTCCAGCGGCTCTGCAATGCAAGTGTAGAACTCGCCATGGTCGCGCACATCGCCGGCTTGTTCGACCCGCCCTTCCACCAACAGCGCGGCGCACACGTGGCAATTGCCGTTTCGACAGCTTTGCGGGCATTCATAGCCCAGACGCCGTGCGCCGTCGAGAATCCGCTCGCCGGGCAGAATCTCTAGCACTGCTCCGGAGGGCTGCAAGGTTACACGCATCAATCTATTCCTAACTGATTCCAGATGGCATCGATCCGCTGGGTAACGGCTTCGTCCTTGACGATCACCCGGCCCCACTCGCGAGTGGTTTCGCCCGGCCATTTATTCGTGGCATCGAGCCCCATCTTCGAACCCAGGCCGGAAACCGGCGAGGCGAAGTCCAGGTAATCGATCGGCGTGTTGTCGATCATCACCGTGTCGCGCTTGGGGTCCATGCGCGTGGTGATGGCCCAGATCACGTCGTTCCAGTCGCGTGCGTTGATGTCGTCATCACAGACGATAACGAACTTGGTGTACATGAACTGTCGCAAAAACGACCAGACACCGAGCATTACCCGCTTGGCATGGCCAGGATACGACTTCTTCATGGTCACGATGGCCATGCGATACGAGCAGCCTTCGGGCGGCAGGTAGAAGTCAGTGATTTCGGGGAACTGCTTCTGCAGGATCGGCACGAACACTTCGTTCAGTGCCACACCGAGAATCGCCGGCTCATCCGGCGGACGACCCGTATAGGTACTGTGGTAAATCGGTTTGATCCGGTGGGTGATGCGCTCGACCGTGAACACCGGGAAGCTGTCGACTTCGTTGTAGTAACCGGTGTGGTCGCCGTACGGGCCTTCATCGGCCATCTCGCCCGGATGGATTACGCCTTCAAGGATGATCTCCGCGGTGGCCGGCACTTGCAGGTCGTTGCCACGGCACTTCACCAGTTCGGTGCGGTTGCCACGCAACAAGCCAGCGAAAGCGTATTCGGAAAGGCTGTCCGGTACAGGTGTTACAGCGCCGAGAATCGTTGCCGGGTCAGCGCCCAATGCCACGGACACCGGGAACGGCTGGCCAGGGTGCTTCTCGCACCACTCGCGGTAATCCAGCGCGCCGCCACGATGACTGAGCCAACGCATGATGACCTTGTTGCGGCCGATCACTTGTTGACGGTAGATACCGAGGTTCTGGCGGTCCTTGTTCGGGCCTTTGGTGACGGTCAGGCCCCAGGTGATCAGCGGGCCGACGTCGCCCGGCCAGCAGGTCTGCACCGGCAGCATCGCGAGGTCGACGTCGTCGCCTTCGATGACGATTTCCTGGCACACCGCGTCTTTGACGACTTTCGGCGCCATGGCGATGATCTTGCGGAAGATCGGCAGCTTGGACCAGGCATCTTTCAGGCCTTTGGGCGGTTCGGGCTCCTTGAGGAACGCCAGCAGCTTGCCGATCTCGCGCAATTCGCTGACCGCTTCTGCGCCCATGCCCAGCGCCACGCGCTCAGGGGTGCCGAACAGGTTGCCGAGCACCGGGATGTCATATCCCGTGGGCTTTTCGAAAAGCAGGGCCGGACCTTTGGCACGCAGGGTGCGGTCGCAGACCTCGGTCATTTCGAGCACTGGGGACACCGGAACCTGGATGCGCTTGAGTTCGCCGCGCTTTTCCAGACCGCTGATAAAGTCGCGCAAGTCGCGATACTGCATGCGTGAGCCTCGTATTGGCCGTGCCGTTCGGGGGTGGCAGTTTAGCGCCGAACCCCTCTATTCAGAACCACGAACTGCCGGTTCATCAAAAATCAGATAGCAAAAAGCCGGGTTTCCCCGGCTTCTTGGCCTTATCGACTTACTTGCGTTTCATCGACAGGAAGAACTCATCGTTGGTCTTGGTCGTTTTCAGCTTGTCGACCAGGAACTCGATGGCAGCGATTTCGTCCATCGGGTGCAGGAGCTTGCGAAGGATCCACATGCGTTGCAACTCGTCGTCGGCTGTCAGCAACTCTTCGCGGCGGGTGCCGGAACGGTTGATGTTGATGGCCGGGAAGACGCGTTTTTCGGCGATACGACGATCCAGCGGCAGTTCCATGTTGCCCGTGCCTTTGAATTCTTCGTAGATCACTTCGTCCATCTTCGAGCCGGTTTCAACCAGCGCGGTGGCGATGATGGTCAGCGAACCGCCTTCTTCGATGTTCCGCGCGGCGCCGAAGAAACGTTTCGGTTTCTCCAGGGCGTGGGCATCGACACCACCGGTGAGTACCTTGCCGGAGCTCGGGATCACGGTGTTGTAGGCGCGAGCCAGACGGGTGATGGAGTCGAGCAGGATCACCACGTCCTTCTTGTGTTCGACCAGGCGCTTGGCCTTCTCGATCACCATTTCGGCAACCTGCACGTGGCGGGTTGGCGGCTCATCGAACGTCGAGGCAACCACTTCGCCGCGCACGGTGCGCTGCATTTCGGTCACTTCTTCTGGACGTTCGTCGATCAGCAATACGATCAAATGAACTTCAGGATTGTTACGTGCGATGTTTGCCGCGATGTTCTGCAGCATGATGGTTTTACCGGCTTTCGGCGGTGCAACGATCAGACCGCGCTGGCCTTTACCGATCGGGGCGCACAGGTCGATGACACGACCGGTCAAGTCTTCGGTGGAACCGTTGCCGGCTTCCATCTTCATGCGCACAGTCGGGAACAGCGGGGTCAGGTTCTCGAAGAGAATCTTGTTTTTCGCATTCTCGGGACGATCGTAGTTGATCGTGTCGACCTTGAGCAGCGCGAAATAACGCTCGCCTTCCTTTGGAGGGCGGATCTTGCCAACGATGGTGTCACCGGTGCGCAAGTTGAAGCGACGGATCTGACTCGGCGAGACGTAGATATCGTCTGGGCCGGCGAGATAGGAAGCGTCAGCGGAGCGAAGGAAGCCGAAGCCGTCCTGGAGAATCTCCAGCACGCCATCACCGGAAATTTCCTCGCCGCTTTTAGCGTGCTTTTTGAGCAGGGAGAAAATCACGTCCTGCTTGCGCGAACGGGCCATATTTTCTATGCCCATCTGTTCGGCCAATTCGAGCAGTTCGGTAATCGGCTTTTGCTTGAGTTCAGTCAGATTCATATAGGAATGACGTAATCATTTATGGAGGGGGGGAAATTAAGCTTTTGGGCTTAATGAGGCCGCGCCGCAGAGAAGGCGACAGGATCGCGTACTTATTCGAAAAGGAGTGCGTCGGCGACGGCTAGCAGGGGGCAATGGAGAAACCAGTGCGGGGCCGAATGTACCACCTGAGTTTCGGAGCGTCTAGCCCTCAATAACGAAAAGGCCCCGCGATGTGCGGGGCCTTTTTGATGACGCTTAAACGACGCTTAGATGTTGGCGTCGAGGAAAGCAGCCAGTTGCGACTTCGACAGTGCGCCGACCTTGGTCGCTTCAACGTTGCCGTTCTTGAACAACATCAGGGTCGGGATACCACGCACGCCATGCTTGGCCGGAGTTTCCTGGTTTTCGTCGATGTTCAGTTTGGCAACGGTCAGCTTGCCTTTGTAGGTTTCAGCAATTTCGTCCAGAACAGGAGCGATCATTTTGCAAGGGCCGCACCATTCAGCCCAGTAGTCGACCAGTACAGCGCCTTCGGCCTTGAGGACGTCGACGTCGAAGCTAGCGTCGGTGACGTGTTTGATAAGATCGCTGCTCATGGAAGTCTCCAGGTTGTAAGCAAAAAAACGTGGCCCATCATAGCCGCCCTTCCCTCGTTCAGGAAGGTGCAGATGATTGAGTCTCGCTATGGTGCCGCATGAGTTTGGGTATAGCTCAAGTCACGAGGTGGCGGGAGCGACGAAGGCAATTCCAGTGCGCAATGCCGCGTTACGCACATGTTCTTGCATGGCCTTCTGCGCTGCGCCAGACGCCCGCCGGGCCAGTGCGCGGAGGATTTTGCGGTGTTCCTGCCACGTTTCCATGGCCCGCTCGGCCCTGATGAACGGTAGCTTTTGGCTCTCCAGAAAGATGTCGGCGCTGGCCGTCAGAATGCTCAGCATCGCCTGATTGCCGCTCGCCAGCAGGATGCGCCGGTGAAACTCGAAATCAAGTCGCGCCGCAGCCTCGAAGTCGCCGGCCTTCAATTCGAGGCGCATGGCGGCGACGTTATCTTCCAGTGCATCGAGCTCGTGAGTGCTCAGGGTCACCGCTGCCAAACCGGCGGCAAAGCCTTCCAGGGCATAGCGCAACTGGAAGATGTCCAGCGGCGAGGCCTGGGCCGCGAACGGCCAACTCAGCCCCGCATCACCTCGCGGCAAATCAACCGGTGACTGCACGAACACGCCTTTGCCCGGCTGGATGCTGATCACCCCTAACGCGCTCAACGACGACAACGCTTCGCGCAGCGACGCGCGGCTGACGCCTAATTGCACCGCCAAATCCCGTTGCGAGGGCAAGGCATCGCCCGGCCCGAAACCTTGCTCGGTGATCAGTTTACGGATGGCTTGCAGCGCCACTTCAGGTACGGCGCGAGAGATCGAGTTCATGGTTTTTCAGACGAACCAGGCCAATGAGCGGTCAGTTGTAAAGCTATTCACGACGCCCGGCAAGTCGTGCCCCATGGGGGTTCGGAGAAATCCGGCAATGCGCTATCGGGGTGCGAAACGCCGCCAAACTGTTCAGACCAGTAAGACCGAACGAATCCAGCAAAACCGCGGCCTGCGGCATCCAAAACCGACTCTTGGCACGGCCCATGCTCTGTCGATCCGCAGAATTCACTTCTCGCCGATTCGGAGATTTGCCATGACCCAGCGTTACAGCGCCCTCCTCGCCGCCCTGTTTGCCAGCCTGATGCTGAGCCAGGCGCCCGCCCACGCCGACGGTCTGGAGGATGTGGTCAAGCGCGGCGTCCTCAAGGTGGCCGTGCCTCAGGATTTCCCGCCCTTCGGCTCGGTCGGGCCGGACATGAAGCCGCGCGGCCTTGATATCGATACTGCCAAACTGCTGGCCGACCAACTCAAGGTCAAACTCGAGCTGACGCCAGTCAACAGCACCAACCGCATTCCGTTCCTGACCACCGGCAAGGTCGATCTGGTGATCTCCAGCCTCGGCAAGAACCCCGAGCGCGAGAAAGTCATCGATTTCTCCCGTGCCTACGCGCCGTTCTACCTCGCCGTGTTCGGTCCGCCAGACGCCAGCATCAAAAGCCTGGACGATCTCAAGGGCAAAACCATCAGTGTCACCCGTGGCGCTATCGAAGACATCGAGCTGACCAAAGTCGCGCCCGAAGGCGTGACCATCAAGCGCTTCGAAGACAACAACTCGACCATCGCCGCCTACCTCGCCGGGCAAGTTGACCTGATCGCCAGCGGCAACGTGGTGATGGTGACCATCAGCGAGCGCAACCCGAAGCGCATTCCGGCGCTGAAAGTGAAGCTCAAGGATTCGCCAGTCTATGTCGGCGTGAATAAAAACGAGCCGGCGCTGCTGGACAAGGTCAACCAGATCCTCGCCACTGCCAAGACCGACGGCGCGCTGGAGAAGAACTCCCGGACCTGGCTCAAAGAGCCGCTGCCGGCTGATCTCTGATCGTCGTAGCGGAGACTGAACATGGCTTATCAGTTCGATTTCATACCGGTGGTGCACAACACCGACCTGCTGTTGCGCGGTGCGCTGTTCACCCTTGAACTGACGGCCATCGGCGCGGTGCTCGGGGTGGGTCTGGGCATCGTCGGGGCGCTGGTGCGGGCGTGGAACATCCGTCCGTTCGCCGGCATTTTTGCGGTCTACGTCGAGTTGATCCGCAACACGCCCTTTCTGGTGCAGTTGTTTTTCATCTTCTTCGGTCTGCCGTCACTGGGCGTGCAGATCTCGGAATGGCAGGCGGCGGTGCTGGCGATGGTGATCAACCTGGGCGCCTATTCCACCGAGATCATCCGCGCCGGTATCCAGGCGATCCCCCGAGGACAGCTTGAAGCCGCTGCGGCGCTGGCGATGACACGCTTCGAAGCCTTTCGCCATGTGGTGCTGCTGCCGGCACTGGGCAAGGTTTGGCCTGCGTTGAGCAGCCAGATCATCATCGTCATGCTGGGCTCGGCGGTCTGCTCGCAGATCGCCACCGAAGAGCTGAGCTTCGCCGCCAATTTCATTCAGTCGCGCAACTTCCGCGCCTTTGAGACTTACGCCCTGACCACGTTGCTCTACCTGTGCATGGCGCTGCTGATCCGCCAGTTGTTGAACTGGATTGGCCGCCGATTCATTGCGAGGAGCAGCCAATGAGCGATTTCACTTTCTGGGACGTCGTACGCAACCTGCTCACAGGCCTGCAATGGACCCTGGCGCTGTCGCTGGTAGCGTTTATCGGTGGCGGACTGATCGGCTTGCTGATCATGGTCATGCGCATCTCGAAAAAAACCCTGCCGCGCAGCTTCGCCCGCACCTACATCGAACTGTTCCAGGGCACGCCGCTGTTGATGCAGCTGTTTCTGGTGTTCTTCGGCGTGGCGCTGGCCGGGGTGGAGATATCGCCGTGGATGGCCGCGGCGATTGCCCTGACGCTGTTCACCAGCGCCTACCTGGCGGAGATCTGGCGTGGTTGCGTCGAGTCGATCCCTAACGGCCAGTGGGAAGCCTCGTCGAGCCTGGCGCTGAACCCGCTGGAGCAACTGCGCTACGTGATCCTGCCGCAAGCGCTGCGGATTGCCGTGGCGCCGACCGTGGGCTTCTCGGTGCAAGTGGTCAAAGGCACCGCCGTCACCTCGATCATCGGCTTCACCGAACTGACCAAGACCGGCGGCATGCTCGCCAATGCGACCTTCGAACCGTTCATGGTCTACGGCCTCGTGGCGCTCGGTTATTTCCTGCTCTGCTACCCCTTGTCCCTCAGTGCGCGCTACCTGGAAAGGAGACTGCATGCCTCTGCTTAGAATTTCCGCCCTGCATAAGTATTACGGCGACCACCATGTACTCAAAGGCATCGACCTGAGCGTCGAGGAAGGCCAGGTGGTGGCGATCATCGGCCGCAGCGGTTCGGGCAAATCCACTTTGTTGCGCACCCTTAATGGCCTGGAATCGATCAACGACGGCGTGATCGAAGTCGACGGCGAATACCTCGACGCCGCCCGTGCCGACCTGCGCAGCTTGCGACAGAAAGTCGGGATGGTGTTCCAGCAGTTCAACCTGTTCCCACACCTGACGGTTGGCGAGAACGTGATGCTCGCGCCGCAAGTGGTGCAGAAAGTGCCGAAAGCCAAAGCGGCCGAACTGGCGCGGGAGATGTTGGAGCGGGTCGGATTGGGGGAGAAATTCGATGCCTTCCCGGATCGGTTGTCGGGCGGGCAGCAACAGCGGGTGGCGATTGCCCGGGCGCTGGCGATGTCGCCGAAGGTCTTGCTGTGCGATGAGATTACCTCGGCGCTGGACCCGGAATTGGTCAATGAAGTGCTGAGCGTGGTCCGGCAATTGGCCAAGGAAGGGATGACGTTGATTATGGTCACCCATGAGATGCGTTTCGCCCGGGAGGTTGGGGATAAGTTGGTGTTCATGCATCAGGGCAAGGTGCATGAGGTCGGGGATCCGAAGGTGTTGTTTGCCAATCCGCAAACGGCGGAGCTGGCGAATTTCATTGGGACGGTTGAGGCGGCGGGCTGAGGGATCTTCGGCGCCTGCAAGGCCGCCTTCGCGGGCAAGCCCGCTCCCACAGGGTTCTCTGCTGGAACGCGATGGTGTGTTCGACGCAAAAACCTGTGGGAGCGGGCTTGCCCGCGAAGAGGCCATTCGCAACACCTCGGATGCCCCGCGGTAAAAGATCGCAGCCTTCGGCAGCTCCTACGCGTTGGCGTCAGCGTTTGATCGTGGCACGATGTCGAGGTTATCGACCGAGACCCCCTGACCATGCCGCAATCCCAAGCCAAGAATCTGTCCCTGATCGCCGCAATCGACCTGGGCTCCAACAGCTTTCACATGGTCGTGGCCAAGGCCCAGAACGGCGAAATCCGTATTCTCGAGCGTCTCGGGGAGAAGGTTCAGCTGGCCGCCGGCATCGACGATGAGCGCCAGCTCAGTGAAGAATCCATGCAACGCGGGCTCGATTGCCTGAAGCGTTTCGCCCAACTGATCAACGGTATGCCGACCGGCGCCGTGCGGATCGTCGGCACCAACGCGCTGCGTGAAGCCCGTAACCGTGCCGAGTTCATCCACCGCGCCGAAGAAATTCTCGGCCACCCGGTGGAAGTCATCTCCGGCCGTGAAGAAGCGCGCCTGATCTACCTCGGCGTTTCCCACACCCTCGCCGACACCCCGGGCAAACGCCTGGTGGCCGACATCGGCGGCGGCAGTACCGAATTCATCATCGGCCAGCGCTTCGAACCGCTGCTGCGCGAAAGCCTGCAAATGGGCTGCGTCAGCTACACCCAGCGCTATTTCAAGGATGGCAAGATCACCCCGGCCCGCTACGCCCAGGCGTACACCGCGGCGCGGCTGGAGATCATGAGCATCGAACACGCCCTGCACCGCCTGACCTGGGATGAAGCCATCGGCTCCTCGGGCACCATCCGTGCCATTGGCCTGGCGCTGAAGGCCGGCGGTCATGGCACTGGCGAGGTCAACGCCGAAGGCCTGGCCTGGCTCAAGCGCAAGCTGTTCAAACTGGGCGATGTCGACAAGATCGATTTCGAAGGCATCAAGCCCGACCGCCGGGCGATCTTCCCGGCGGGCCTGGCAATTCTCGAAGCGATCTTCGACGCGCTCGAGCTGAAACGCATGGACCACTGTGAAGGTGCCCTGCGCGAAGGCGTGCTCTATGACCTGTTGGGCCGTCATCATCACGAAGACGTCCGTGAACGCACCCTCAGCTCGTTGATGGAGCGTTATCACGTCGATCTGGAACAAGCGGCGCGCGTTGAGCGCAAGGCGCTGCATGCCTTCGATCAAGTGGCCGAGGATTGGGAGCTGGATGACGGCGTCTGGCGCGAACTGCTGGGTTGGGCGGCCAAGGTCCATGAAGTGGGCCTGGACATCGCCCACTATCAGTATCACAAGCACGGCTCCTACCTGATCGAGCACTCGGACCTGGCCGGGTTCTCCCGCGAAGACCAGTTGATGCTCGCGCTGCTGGTGCGTGGCCACCGCCGCAATATTCCCCGGGACAGGTTTGCCGATTTCGGCGATGAAGGCATCAAGCTGATTCGCCTGTGCGTGCTGCTGCGCTTTGCGATTCTGTTCCATCACATCCGTGGCACCCAGGAAATGCCCCAGGTCGTGCTGCACGCCAACGGCGACAGTCTTGATGTGCAGTTCCCGGAGAACTGGCTGGACGAAAACCAGCTGACCCAGGCCGACTTCGCCCTTGAAGCGGAGTGGCTGACCCGGGTCGGCTTTGTGCTTAACGTTCGCTGAAAATGAAAAAGGCCTTCTTCGGAAGGCCTTTTTTGTGTCCAAAATTCAGCAAACGACGCAAACCCATGTGGGAGCGAGCTTATGTGGCGAGGGGGCTTGCCCCCGTTGGGTCGCGAAGCGGCCCCAGAATCTGCGGTCGTGGTGTATCAGGTACACCGCGTGCAATGTTCTACGACTGCTACGCAGCCGAACGGGGGCAAGCCCCCTCGCCACACAGGGTTTGCGCGTTAACGGACCGCCAGAATCGGGCTACCCAAACGCTCCAGCAACGTCGCCTGCGCGCTGCGCGGGTTCTGGTTGCCGGTCGGCGTATTGCGGATGTAACGGCCGTCCGCCTGCAGGCTCCAGCTGTGAGTGTTATCGGTGAGATACAGCTCCAGCTCTTTCTTGACCCGCATGATCAGCTTCTTGCCCTCGACCGGGAAGCAAGTCTCGACGCGCTTGTCGAGGTTGCGCTCCATCCAGTCGGCGCTGGACAGGAACATCTGCTCTTCGCCGCCATTGAGGAAGTAGAAGACCCGGGTGTGCTCCAAGAAACGCCCGATGATCGAGCGCACGTGGATGTTGTGCGAAACCCCGGCGATGCCCGGACGCAGGCAGCACATGCCGCGCACCACCAGATCGATACGCACCCCGGACTGACTGGCCTTGTACAACGCACGGATGATCTTCGGATCGGTCAGCGAGTTGAACTTGGCGATGATGTGCGCCGGTTTGCCGTCGAGGGCGAACTGGGTCTCCCGGGCAATCATGTCGAGCATGCCCTTCTTCAACGTGAACGGCGCATGCAGCAACTTTTTCATGCGCAGAGTCTTGCCCATGCCGATCAGTTGGCTGAACAGTTTGCCGACGTCTTCGCACAACGCGTCATCCGAGGTCAGCAAGCTGTAGTCGGTGTACAGACGGGCGTTGGCCGCGTGGTAGTTGCCGGTGCCCAAGTGGGCGTAACGGACAATCTCGCCGGCCTCGCGACGCAAGATCAGCATCATCTTGGCGTGGGTCTTGAAGCCGACCACGCCGTAAATCACCACCGCACCGGCCGCTTGCAGACGGCTGGCCAGTTGCAGGTTGGACTCTTCGTCGAACCGCGCACGCAATTCGATCACCGCAGTGACTTCCTTGCCGTTACGCGCCGCATCGACCAGCGCATCGACGATTTCCGAGTTGGCGCCGGAGCGATACAGGGTCTGGCGGACCGCCAATACATGCGGGTCCTTGGCAGCCTGGCGCAGCAGGTCGACCACCGGAGTGAAGGACTCGAACGGGTGCAGCAACAGGATGTCCTGCTTGCTGATCACGCTGAAGATGTTCTCGCTGTTTTGCAGCAGTTTCGGGATCTGCGGGGTAAACGGCGTGTATTGCAGCGCTCGCTGACTGTCCAGACCGGTGATGCTGAACAGACGGGTCAGGTTGACCGGCCCGTTGACCTGATACAGCTCGGTCTCGTGCAGGTTGAACTGCTTGAGCAAGTAGTCGGACAGGTGTTTCGGGCACGTGTCGGCCACTTCCAGACGCACCGCGTCACCGTAGCGACGCGAGAACAACTCGCCGCGCAGGGCGCGGGCCAGGTCTTCTACATCTTCGGTGTCGACGGCGAGGTCGGCGTTTCGGGTCAGCCGGAACTGGTAGCAGCCCTTGACCTTCATGCCCTGGAACAGGTCATCGGCATGCGCATGGATCATCGACGACAGGAACACGTAATTGTCGCCAGCGCCGCCCACTTCTTCCGGCAACTTGATGACCCGCGGCAGCAGACGTGGCGCCGGAATGATCGCCAGACCGGAATCGCGGCCGAAGGCGTCGATGCCTTCGAGCTCGACGATGAAGTTCAGGCTCTTGTTCACCAGCAACGGGAACGGGTGCGTCGGGTCGAGGCCGATCGGGGTGATGATCGGCGCGATCTCGTCGCGGAAATAGCGGCGCACCCAGGTTTTGATCTTGGTGGTCCAGTGACGCCGACGGATGAAGCGGACCTGATGCTTTTCCAGCTCCGGCAACAGAATGTCGTTGAGGATCGCGTACTGGCGGTCGACGTGACCGTGTACCAGCTCGCTGATGCGGGCCAGGGCCTGATGCGGTTGCAGGCCATCGGCACCGGCCTGTTCACGGGCGAAGGTGATCTGCTTCTTCAGGCCGGCCACACGGATTTCGAAGAACTCGTCCAGGTTGCTGGAGAAGATCAGCAGAAACTTCAGCCGCTCCAGCAACGGATAGGACTCATCCAGCGCCTGCTCCAGCACGCGGATGTTGAACTGCAGTTGCGAGAGCTCGCGATGGATGTACAGGCTGCTGTCATCCAGGCCGGGAATGGCAATCGCTGGCGCCGCTACAACGGGCTCGGCCACCACCGCGGGTGGAGCAGGCTCCAGCTCCGGCGGGGTTTCGGCGATTGGCTCCACCACAGGTTGAGCGTCTTTTACGGCAACTTCAGTGAGCACTTCGGTATTCATCGAATGTTCCTGGGAGGGCTATTTTTGCTCTCGTAACAATTGAGCAGCACGGACGGCAAAGTACGTCAGGATGCCATCAGCGCCTGCACGTTTAAAAGCGGTCAGGGATTCGAGGATAACCCCTTCGCTCAACCAGCCATTCTGGATCGCCGCCATGTGCATGGCATATTCACCGCTGACCTGATAGACAAAGGTCGGCACTTTAAATTCTTCTTTGACCCGGTAAAGGATGTCCAGATACGGCATGCCTGGCTTGACCATGACCATGTCCGCGCCTTCTGACAAGTCCGCCGCCGCTTCGTGCAGGGCTTCGTTGCTGTTGGCCGGGTCCATTTGATAGGAGGCCTTGTTGGCCTTGCCCAGGTTCAGCGCCGAACCGACCGCATCGCGGAACGGGCCGTAATAGGCGCTGGCGTATTTGGCCGAGTAAGCCATGATCCGCACGTTGACGTGATCGGCCAGCTCCAGCGCTTCGCGGATCGCCTGAATGCGACCGTCCATCATGTCCGAAGGCGCCACCACCTGAGCGCCGGCTTCGGCGTGGGACAGGGCCTGTTTAACCAGTGCGTCGACGGTAATGTCGTTCTGCACGTAGCCTTCTTCGTCGAGGATGCCATCCTGGCCATGAGTGGTGAACGGGTCCAGGGCGACGTCAGTGATCACACCCAACTCCGGGAACCGGTCACGCAGGGCGCGGGTGGCGCGCTGGGCGATGCCGTTGGGGTTCCAGGCTTCGGCGGCGTCCAGAGACTTGAGCTCTGGCGGCGTCACCGGGAACAGCGCCAGCGCCGGGATCCCCAGCTCGACCCACTTGGCCGCTTCTTCAAGCAACAGATCGATGGTCAGGCGCTCGACGCCCGGCATCGACGCCACCGCTTCGCGACGGTTTTCACCGTCCAGCACGAACACCGGCAGGATCAAATCATCGACGGTCAAAACGTTTTCACGGACCAGTCGACGCGAGAAATCATCACGGCGATTGCGACGCAGGCGGGTTGCTGGGAACAAACGGTTGGCGGGGGTAAAGCTCACGGCAGACTCCTGAGCCCGCGCTGGCGGGCGAGCGTGACAGTTATAAGCGGCCATTATGACGAACACATGACAGTTGTGCTTAGCCCTGTGACACGTAGCCGCATTCCATTGTCCTTGTAGGAAATGTTCACGTCGAGACACATTTGGACACTTTCATGAATGTTGCCGAAGGGTTAGGCTGCGCGTTCATTTCGCCAGCATCCAGACAATGCTCCAACAATTTCTTCAGGAATTCGGCTACTTCGCCCTCTTTCTCGGCACGTTTTTCGAAGGCGAAACCATTCTGGTGCTCGCCGGCTTCCTTGCGTTCCGCGGATACATGGACCTCAAAGTGGTGATGATCGTGGCGTTCCTCGGCAGTTATGCCGGTGATCAGCTGTGGTATTTCCTGGGGCGCAAGCACGGCCGCAAGTTGCTGGCACGCAAACCGCGCTGGCAATTGATGGGCGACCGGGCACTGGAACACATCCGCCGGCACCCGGACATCTGGGTACTGAGCTTCCGCTTTGTCTATGGCCTGCGCACGGTGATGCCGGTGGCGATCGGCCTGTCGGGCTATCCGCCAGGACGTTATCTGCTGCTCAACGGGATTGGTGCCGCGATCTGGGCCACCGCGCTGGCTGCCGCCGCCTATCACTTTGGCGCGGTACTCGAAGGCATGCTCGGCAGCGTCAAGAAGTACGAGCTGTGGGTGCTTGGCGCCCTGTTGGTACTGGGCTTTTGCCTGTGGTTGCGCCGACGCCTCAAGAACGCCCGTCTGGCGAAGAAGATCTACGCCGACGAGCAGGCCGCACTGGCCAAATCTGCCGAGACTAAGACGCCAGCCGAGTGAAACGGTTTCTGCAACAGTAGAGACCGATTCCGCTGAGCAGGCTGTAGCTCAGCAGGCCGACCCAGCCTGCCGCGCTGGCCGGCCACAGCCCAACGACCGGCGCCAGCCACACCAGCGGCACATTCGACGCCAGGCGCAGCAGCTCCAGCTTCAGCGCCCACGGGCGATTCTCCAGGGCCACGCCCAACGTAAACAACCCCAGCGCCACGGCACTCCAGCCGAGCACCAGCGCGGCGGTTGGCAAACCCTGCTCCAGGTTCATCAAGTAGCTGCCCAGCGCGATGTAGACGCAGAACTGCAACACGACGTACAGCTGCTGACGCCCGTCAAGCGGCACCTCGAATTTACGGAACAGACTCAGGTCAGGCTTGTTCATCGGGTATCTGGCCGCCACGTCAGCCGGCCGCCAACCGGTGCGCATGAACCAGATGCGCACCTTGTCCCATTTGCTTTGCGCACGCCGCGCGTCATCCCACAGCTGCGCGTAGAACTGCACGTTCGCCCACAACGGGTTCCAGCTCGCCAGTGGCGTGGTCACGCCGAAAATCACCGGTTCGTTATCGTCCTCTTCCTGGAACGAGCCAAATAGACGGTCCCAAATAATGAACACCCCGCCGTAGTTGCGATCCATGTAGAGAGCGTTCTGTGCATGGTGGGCCCGATGATTGGACGGCGTGACGAAGAACCACTCGAACCAGCCGAGCTTGGGAATGTGTTTGGTATGCACCCAGAATTGGTACAGCAGGTTCAGCGAGGCGACACTGATGAACACCAGCAGCGGCACACCGAGCACAGCCATCGGCAGGTAGAAAATCCAGCTCAACAGGAAGCCGGTACTGGTCTGGCGCAACGCCGTGGACAGGTTGTAGTCCTCGCTCTGGTGATGCACCGAATGCGCCGCCCAGAGAATGTTGCGTTCGTGGCCCATGCGATGCAGCCAGTAGTAGCAGAAGTCGTAGAGGACGAAGGCGAATACCCAGACCCAAACGCTGTCGGCCGAGAGTTCGAACAGCGCCAGGTGCTTGAGGGCAAACGCATACGTCACCAGGCCGACGCCTTTGGTCAACAGGCCGGTGGTGGTCGACAGCACGCCGGTGCTTATGCTGTTGATCGCATCCGCCACGCGATAATTGCTCACCCCGCGCCAACGGTCGGCCAGCAGTTCGACGGCAATCAGCACAAAGAAAAACGGCACCGCATACAGAATGAAGTCCATGACGCGCCCTGATCGGAATCTTGAGGACAGATCCTAGGTGTAGCCGCGAATTAACCCTATGGCAACGAGTGACAAATTAGTGGACATTTAACGCCATGAATCTGGAGAAAAGCCCATGAGCAAAAAAATTGCAGTGATCCTGTCCGGCTGTGGCGTATACGACGGCGCCGAGATCCACGAAAGTGTGATCACCCTGCTGCGTCTGGACCAGCGGGGGGCTCAGGTGCAGTGTTTCGCGCCGAACATCGCGCAGTTGCACGTGATCAATCACCTGACCGGCGAAGAAATGCCCGAGTCGCGCAATGTGCTGGTGGAATCGGCGCGGATCGCCCGGGGCAACATCAAGGATATCCGCGAAGCCAGCGTCGAAGACTTCGATGCGCTGATCGTTCCCGGCGGATTTGGATCGGCCAAGAACCTGTCGAACTTTGCCGTCGAAGGCGCCGGATGCAGCGTTCAGCCTGACGTCCTGGCGTTGACCGAAGCGTTCGCCGAGGCCGGCAAGCCGGTCGGGCTGATCTGCATCTCGCCGGCGCTCGCGGCGAAAATCTATGGACCGGGCGTGACCTGCACCATCGGCAATGACGCCGATACCGCCGCCGCCATGAACAAGATGGGCGCCACCCACGCCGACTGCGCGGTAACCGACATCGTTGAAGACAAGGCACGCAAACTGGTCAGCACCCCGGCGTACATGCTGGCGCAGAGCATCAGCGAAGCGGCGTCGGGCATCAACAAACTGGTCGACCGCGTGCTCGAACTGACCCACGAAAACGACGCCTGACCTGATCGTTCCCACGCTCTGCGTGGAAATGCAGCCCGGGACGCTCCGCGTCCCAAAGCGGACGCAGAGCGTCCAGTTAGGCATTCCCACGCAGAGCGTGGGAACGATCAGTGTGAACGGGTAAGCCGCGTGAGGATCCGGTCCAGCGCATTGGCAAACGCCTGCTTCTCGCGCTCGCCAAAGGGTGCTGGCCCGCCGCTCATTTGCCCTTGTTCACGTAGATCGGTAAACAGGTTCCGCACCGCCAACCGGTCGCCCATGTTCTGCGTATCGAACTCTTTGCCCCGTGGATCCAGCGCCGCAACGCCCTTTTTCACCAGACGGTCGGCCAGCGGCACATCGCTGCAGATCACCAATTCGCCAGGGACCGCGTGCTCCACCAGATAGTCGTCGGCCGCATCCGGGCCGCTGGGCACTACGATCAACTTCACCAGCGCCAAGCCCGGCTTGATCTGCGGCTGTCCGGCCACCAGCACCACTTCGAACTGGCGCTTGAGGGCGAACTTCACCACCAGATCCTTGGCCGCCCGGGGGCAGGCGTCGGCATCGATCCACACGCGCATTGTGTTTTCCTCTTCCAAAAAAAATCGCGAGCAGGCTCGCTCCCACAGGTTATACGCAATTCCTGTGGGAGCGAGCCTGCTCGCGATTGTGAGCGAAGCGAATGCTGTTGTTAAGAAACCTGCACCCGCCGCTTCTCAGCCATCCGGCTACGGCTATACAGCACGATGATCGCGATAATCGCCACCGCCTGCGCACTCAGCGAATACGCGTCAGCGTGGATCCCCAGCCAGTCGAAGTCAAAGAACGGCACCGGCCGGGTGCCGAAAATCCCGGCTTCCTGCAATGCCTTCACGCCATGCCCGGCAAACACCACCGACAACGCGCACAACAGACCGGCGTTGATGCTGAAGAACAACGACAGCGGCAGTTTCGCCGAACCGCGCAGGATCACCCAGGCCAGCCCCACCAACATGACCAACGCCGTCGCACCACCCGCCAGTACCGCGTTATGGCCCGCCGGACCTGCCTGCAACCAAAGGGTCTCGTAGAACAGAATCACTTCAAACAGTTCGCGATACACCGAGAAGAACGCCAGCGTTGCAAACCCGAAACGACCACCGCCGCCCACCAGGCTGCTCTTGATGTAATCCTGCCAGGCCGCCGCGTGACGACGGTCGTGCATCCACACGCCAAGCCAAAGCACCATGACAGCGGCGAACAACGCCGTGGCACCTTCCAGCAGTTCGCGTTGCGAGCCGCTGACATCGATCACATACGCCGCCAGCGCCCAGGTCGCCAGACCTGCCAGCAACGCCAAGCCCCAACCGACGTTGACGCTGCGCACCGCCGATTGCTGGCCGGTGTTGCGCAGGAACGCGAGGATCGCCGCCAGCACCAGAATCGCTTCCAGGCCTTCGCGCAACAGAATCAACAAACCGGAAATGTAGCTCAGGGACCAGCTCAAGCCATCGCTGCCCAACAGGCCGGCAGCTTCCTTCAATTTGGCCTTGGCTGCGTCCAGACGCTGCTGGACCTGAGCCACCGGCAAACCGTCCTGCAACGACTGACGGTACGCCATCAGGGATTTTTCGGTGTCTTTGCGCACGTTGGCGTCGACGTTGTCCAGCGAGCTTTCGACCAATTCGAAGCCTTCCAAATACGCCGCTACCGATAAGTCATAAGCCTGATCGTGATCGCCCGCGCGGTAGGCGGCGATGCTCTTGTCCAGGGTGGCCGCCGTGTAATCGAGCAACTGCCCCGGACCACGCTTGACCAGCGGCGGTTGCGCTCGCTGGGCACGGAAGGTGGCAGCCGCCCGAGGACCTTCAGCAGCCTGCACTTCGGCTGGCGTCTGACGGGCGAGGTCGGCGATGTTGTAGGTTTTCTCGGATTTTGCCGCGGCCGGGTCGGCACTGAAGCTCGCGATGTAGGTCGCCAGATCCCAACGTTGACGATCATCCAGTTGATCGGCGAAGGCCGGCATGTCGGTGCCTTCGACGCCCATTCCCAAGGTGTTGTAGATCGCGTAGAGGCTCAGTCGGTCCAGTCGCACAGCATCGCGCAGATTGGCTGGCGGCGGCGTCATGCCGACACCCGCCGGGCCGTCACCGGCACCCGCATCGCCATGGCACACCGAACATTGCTGGGCATACAGCGGCGCGCCGCGAGTCGGGTCCGGGGTGATGACCGGAGCCTGGCTGACTTCATAGGTCACCGCCAGTCTGGCCCCCAGCTGACGTGCCTGACGGGCAACATCCGCGCCATCCTTGCGAGCAGCAATGGCAGCGCCAAGGCTGTCGACGCCCTGCTCCAGCTCTGCGCGTTCGGGTTTGGCCGGCAAATCGGCGATCAAACCTTGCAGTACTTTCAAAAATTCCTGCTGTTCGCGGTATTCAGACTCATCGATGACGTTGCCCGCCTCCACCGTCGCCGGGTAATCGGCGCCGATGTAATCGAGCAGATGCAGGGCCTTGGGCGCACCTTCCGCGGTTTCGGCCAGCGCATTGAAGCTGCAGAACACGATCATTGGCAGCACGAGCCACGCCAGAAAACGAGAGGAGGCAATCATGAATAACTCTCAAATGGAAATACGAAGTAACACATTGTTCACTCTCAATGAGTTTCACTCAAGCTTTGTTGGAGTTTCCTGAGACAGCCATAGGGCGTGCGGCCTGAAATAACTAATGGCACATTTCGGAAATATGAAATTAAAAAGCCATTACATAGCCAGCATCCTTGCTTATAATGCCGCGCCGTCGTTATTGCTAAACGGCATTTAAGCTCCTCTTTTTATGAGGAATTGGCAGGATGCCAACCTTCCCGCCAATAGGTCCCATCAGCCCGGCCAGCATTTGCGGCTGCTTACATTCAGGGAAGAAGTACCCCATGGCATCCCGCGCCCTTACCTCGATCGCGCTCAGCGCTGTCACCTTGCTTGGCGGCTGCTCGGCCTTTCGTAACTACGATTCGGAACTTGCACAAACCAACCAGCAACTGGCTTCCGGCAATGTCGATGCCGCCTTGACCCTGCTGGAAAAGAACAACACCAGCAAAGACAAAGACCTGCTCTATTACTTCGAGAAAGGTGAACTGCTGCGCGCCAAGGGCGACTTGTCCGGCAGCCAGAACGCCTGGTCCAGCGCCGATCAGGTGGTGGGCAAGTGGGAAGATTCGGTCAAGCTTGATACCGGCAAATACCTGGCCCAGTTCGGCAGTTTCGTGGTGAACGACAAGGTCCGTCGCTACGAAGGCTACGACTACGAAAAAGTCATGCTGACCACGCAGATGGCCCTCAACCTGCTGGCAGTCAACGACTTCGACGGCGCGCGCATGTCGATCAAAAAGACCCACGAACGCGAAGCCGTGATCGCCGATCTGCGCGACAAGGAATACCTCAAGAGCGAAGAGGAAGCCGAGAAAGAAGGCGTCAAGACCCAGTACAAGGACTTGCAGGGTTACCCGGTCGCCAGCCTCGACGCACCGGAAGTGGTCAGCCTGAAAAACAGCTACCAGAGTGCGTTCAGCCATTACCTGGCCGGCTTCGTCTACGAAGCCCTGGGTGAAAAAGACCTGGCTGCGCCGGGCTACCGCAAAGCCGCCGAACTGCGTCCGAACACCCCGCTGCTCGAACAGGCGCTGGTCAATCTCGACAAGCCAGGCGGCAAGAACGATGACAGTGACATCCTGATCGTCGTGCAAAGCGGCCTGGCGCCGTCGCGCGATTCGATCCGCATCCCGTTGCCCTTGCCGATCAGCAACCAATTGGTGATCACGCCCCTGTCGTTCCCGATCATCAAGGCGGACACCTCCACCGCCACGCTCAGCCAGATCGGTGTGGATGGACAGCAACTGAACCTGACGCAACTCAACAGCACCACTGCCATGTCCCGCCGCGCCCTGCGTGACGACATGCCGGGCATCATCCTGCGCACCACCGTGCGTGCCGTGACCAAAGGCGTGGCGCAGAAGCAGATCAACGAAACCAACCCGCTGGCGGGCCTGGCGGTGGGTATTTCTTCAGCCGTGCTCGAAGGTGCCGATACCCGTACGTGGCGCACCCTGCCGGACTACACGCAAGTGGTGCGTCTGCGCCTGAAGAAAGGTGAGCACCAAGTCACCCTGCCGAACGCCGTGGGCGGTTCGGTGGTCAAGGTCACCGTCGATCAGCGCTACCAGGTCATCAGCCTGCGCGCCGTGGGCAATCAGGTGTTCGCCAGCGGCCTGGCCGCGCAGGTGATCCCGAAAGCCAACCCGACCGCCGTGGCCAGCCTCAAACCTTAAGAACGGAGTCTTTGCATGCGTTTCAAATTCATCGCTGTTGTCGCCCTGGCCTTGCTGGCCGGGTGCGCCACCCCGCCACCGCCGGAACCTGGCAGCGCCGCCAGCAAGGTCGTGGCCATGGGCAAGCTCAAGAACATCGTGGTCGGTGCCATGCGCGTCGCCCGGGAAAACGGCTTCATGACGGTCAATGCGCAGCTGAGCAACACCAGCTTCAACAACAAGACTTTCTACTACCGTTTTGCCTGGCTCGGCCCTGAAGGCTTCCCCGTCGCCGAAGAAGAAACCTGGAAAAGCCAGATGATGTACGGCGAGCAGACCAGCTTCATCCAAGCGATCGCGCCAACCGCCAAGGCCGTGGATTTCCGTCTCGAAATCAAAACGCCTTAAGCCCGACACCCTATTCGTTCAGTTCCAGAGAGCATTCCCATGTTTGCACGTTTTTCGTTCATCGCCGTCTTCGCCCTCCTGGCCAGCGGCTGCGCCAACACTTCGCCGACCCTGGGCAGTAAAAGCATCAGCTACGGCGACACCAAGGCTGTGGAAACCGTGACCAACGAGTTCGGTTCCACCGACCTGCAGATGATCGCCGAGTCCATGACCCGTTCCCTGGCCCAGTCCGGCATCATGCAGGGTCGTCCGGTGGTTCAGGTCTACGACGTGAAGAACAAGACCAGCGAGTACATCGACACCCGTGAAATCACCACCAGCATCAAGACCCAGCTAATGAAAACCGGTGTCGCGCGCTTCGCCAGCGATAACAACGCAATGCAGAGCCAGGTTGACCAGCTCAAACTGCAAAACCAGAGCGGCCTGTACAAGAAGAGCACGGTAGCCAAGACCGGCAACATGATCGCCGCCAAATACCGTATCGAAGGTTCGATCAGCTCGATCGTCAAGCGCAGCAGTGACTACAAGGACGTCTTCTACAAATTCAGCCTGCAATTGATTGACGTTGAAAGCGGTCTGGCCGAGTGGATGGACGAGAAAGAGATCCGCAAGACCACGGAGCGTTAATCAATGCGCGCATGGATTGGCATGATGGCCCTGGCTTGCGCGTTCAGCGTGCAAGCGGCCCCGAAAGTCGCAGTGACGGACCTCGCGTATCAGGAGCGAGTGGAGCAGTACATCCACATCGTTTCGGCACAGAGCAACCACAGCCAGAGTTACTACGGCGCCAGCGGCTCTTCGAGCTACAACGAAATCGAAGCCACCAGCAGCTACATCGAACAGGGTGAATTGCGCAAATTCACCGGCGACATCAAGGGCGAGATTCTTCGTACCGGCATGTTCCAGCTGGTCCAGGGCACGCCTTACACTTCGGCGTCCAAGGGTGACGTCTATGACGTGATCAAGCGAATCAAGGCCGGCAACTTCAAAGGCGCCGACTACGTGTTGTTCGGCACCGTGTCGGACATCGACTTCAACAAGGACATCAACGAGCTCGCCAACACCGACAGCTATTCGGCGGTGCTGGCGTTGACCCTGGTGGCGGATTTCAGCCTGATCAACACCAAGACCTTCGAAATCACCTCGGCCTTCACGGCGATGGGCGAAGGTCAGGACACCAAATTGATGAACCATCGGGACATCCGTGTCTCGCTGAACCGTCCGCGGGTGGTGCGTGACGTGTCCAAGTCCTTGGGAGAAGACGTGGCAGGGCAACTGAGCCAACAGCTCGGCGGCGGTGGTTACGAGCAGCCGGAGCAAGCGCCGCGGCGTAACAACCTGCCAGCGGACATAGCGCCGGTCATTCTGCGCTGACCCTCCGGAAAACGAAAAAGGCGACCCAAAGGGTCGCCTTTTTTATGCTTGCTCTTATGCCCATCAAATAAATCTGAACCGTACTGAGTCCTAATGTGGCGAGGGAGCTTGCTCCCGCTCGAGTGCGTAGCGCTCGCAATATTTGGGGGCCGCTTCGCAACCCAGCGCGAGCAAGCTCGCTCGCCACAATAGGTCGCGTTTGTACCCGAGAGTTTTACACCGCCGCTTTGCGAAGCGTCGCCATGAACGCCGCCGCGCCTATGAATAGCCCGGCAAACGTGCGGTTCATGCGTCTCTGCTGCTTGGGCGTGCGCAACATCCGCAGCACCTTCGCTGCCAGCCCGGTGTAACCGGCCATGACGATCAGGTCGACGCAGATCATGGTGATACCGAGGATCAGGTACTGCGCCACCAGCGGTGCATGTGGATCGATGAATTGCGGCAGCACCGCGAGCATGAACACCAACGCCTTGGGATTGCTGACGTTCACCAGGAAACCGCGGAACACCAGCGCCATCGGCTTGCCGATTTGCCGGACTGCCGCATCGTCGCTCATGTCATTGGGCAGCGCGCGCCATTGCTTGACCGCCAGGTAAACCAGATAAGCCACGCCAAACCATTTGATTGCGTAGAAAGCAGTGGCCGAAGCCGCGAGGATCGCACCGACACCGGCGGCGACAATCGCAATCTGCAACGCCAGACCCAGTTGCAGGCCCAGGGCGTTCCAGTAACCGCGCCAGAATCCGTATCGCAGACCGCTGGACATCGACGCAATGGCGCCGGCACCGGGAGACAGACTGATCACCCAGCAGGCGGCAAAAAATGCCAGCCATGTTTGAAGCACCATCGCACACCTCGATTCAGACTCGTGACAGACGTCTAAGCTAATGCGGCTTTGGGCTGATGACTACCGATTTTTTGCAGGACAGGGTGGACTGCCGACCAGCGTTTATGGCTGTAAGGCCTCATCGCGAGCAGGCTCGCTCCCACATTGGTTTTTCGGCGCTCACAAATCCCATGTGGGAGCGAGCCTGCTCGCGATGACGATTTATCAGACAACCTCTATGCAAGAGGTAACGACTATTTTTCGAACCCATTGGACGGAAACACATCCGTACCGCGCCAGCGTCGAACCGAGCGCTGAAAGAACAGGCTGTTGGGCACTTGCACCATGGCGCTGCCGGTACCGAGTTCTTCGGCTTCGATCAGCGTGGTATAGAGCAGATTGATCGCCACCACCCGGCCTTTGACGCCAGGCTTGTCGGTGGTGTCCACCAATTCGACCACATCACCGATCCGAAACGGGCCGACGGTGAAGATCAGGATCGCGCACAGCAGATTGGAGAGCACGCTCCACATGGCGAAGAACGCCACGGCCGCTACCGCGACAAACCCGGACAACGCGGTCCAGAGCACCGTCGCCGAGACGCCGAGGCGTTCCAGCACGAAGATCAGCGCGCTGCCCATGATCAGCCAGCGCAAACCACCGCGTAGCGGCATGAAAAATTGCGGCGGAAACGGATAGCGTTCGCCCAGGCGTGTCAGGCATTTAGCGACAACCCGCTGGGCGATATAACCGGCCAGCAGGATCAGCAGAATTTGCACGACCAGCCAGAGCGGCTCGCCCCACCCAGCCGGCAGCGGCAACTTGAAGGCTTCCATCAGGACAGAGCCTCCAGCTCCGCCTGCATGCTTTCAAGCAACTCCAGCGCTTCCATCCAGGCTTCTTCCAGTTCGGCTTCACGGACCTTCAGCTTGGCCTGTTCGGCCAGCAGATCACGCAAATCGTTTTTGCGCGCCGGCTCGTAAATGTCGCTATCGCCGAGGCTGGCATCGATTTTCGCCAGTTTCTCGTGCAGCTTGCCCAGCTCGGCTTCGAGCTTGTCAGCCTCGCGCTTGTGCGGTGCCAGTTGCTGACGCAACGCGGCCGCCGCCTGGCGCTGGGCCTTCTTGTCGGTCTTGTCCGGATTGACCGGCGTGTTACTGACCGGGGCGTTGCGCTGACGGTAGTCCACCAGCCAACGGGTGTAGTCTTCCAGGTCGCCGTCGAATTCCTCGACCTTGCCGTCCGCCACCAGATAGAAATTGTCAGTGGTGCTTTTGAGCAAATGGCGATCGTGGGAGACCACCAGTACCGCGCCACTGAATTCCTGCAGGGCCATGGTCAGCGCCAGGCGCATTTCCAGGTCCAGGTGGTTGGTCGGTTCGTCGAGCAGCAACAGGTTCGGCCGGCCCCAGGCGATCAACGCCAGCGCCAGACGGGCCTTTTCGCCACCGGAGAAGTTCAGCACCGGCTCATCGATCCGCGCACCGCGGAAATCGAAACCACCGAGGAAGTCGCGCAGCGTCTGCTCGCGCTCGGTCGGCGCCAGGCGCTGCATGTGCAGCAACGGGCTGGCCTTGGAGTCGAGGGAGTCCAGCTGATGCTGGGCGAAGTAGCCAACGACGGTGTTCTCGCCACGGGTCAGTCGGCCGGACAACGGCTCGAGTTCACCGGCAAGGTTTTTGATCAGAGTCGACTTACCGGCACCGTTCGGGCCAAGCAAACCGATCCGCGCACCGGGGATCAATTGCAATTTGACCTTCTCCAGCACGGCGCGCTCGCCGTAACCCAGTCGGGCGTCGGAGAGGTCAATCAACGGGCTGGAGATTTTCACCGATTCGCGGAAAACAAAATCGAATGGCGAATCGACGTGGGCGGCGGACAGCTCTTCCATCCGCTCCAGCGCCTTGATCCGGCTCTGGGCCTGACGGGCCTTGGTGGCCTGGGCCTTGAAACGGGCGATGTAGCTTTCCATGTGCGCCCGTTGCGCCTGCTGCTTCTCGTAGGCCTGCTGTTGCTGGGCCAGACGTTCGGCGCGAGCGCGTTCGAAGGCGCTGTAACCACCGCGATACAAGGTGATCTTGCGCTGATCGACGTGGGCCACGTGATCGACCACGGCATCGAGGAAATCCCGGTCGTGGGAAATCAACATCAAGGTGCCGGGATAGCTTTTGAGCCATTCTTCGAGCCAGATGATGGCGTCGAGGTCCAAGTGGTTGGTCGGTTCGTCGAGCAGCAGAAGGTCCGAGGGGCACATCAAAGCCTGCGCCAGGTTCAGACGCATCCGCCAACCGCCAGAGAAATCTCCTACCTGGCGATCCATCTGTTCATTGGTGAACCCAAGGCCGGCCAGCAACTTGCGGGCCCGGGCATCGGCGGTGTAACCGTCGGCGCTGTCGAGTTCCGAGTGCAGGCGGGCCTGAGCGGTACCGTCATGGGCCGCTTCGGCTGCCGCGAGGTCGCGTTGCACCTCACGCAGGCGCAGGTCGCCATCGAGCACATAGTCGACCGCCACCCGATCGAGAGTGTCGATCTCCTGGCGCATGTGGGCGATGCGCCAGTCCGCCGGCAAGAAGCAATCACCCGAGTCCGGGTGCAGGTCACCCAGAAGCAGGGCGAACAGGCTCGATTTGCCGGCGCCGTTGGCACCGATGAGGCCGGCTTTGTGGCCGGCGTGCAGGGTCAGCTCGGCGTCTTCTAGCAGACGTTGCGGGCCACGCTGTAAAGTCAGGTTCTGAAGTCGAATCATAATGGCGGCGGAGTCTACCAGCTTCGCTCGCAACTGGCGCGAGTAGCACTATGTCCTCTGACCTGTGGAGCTTTTCCCTTAGTACTTACGCCCGTCCCGGCGTTGAACCCGCGTGCCTGCAATTGCAGTCGGCGGGTATCAATGTGTGCTTGCTGCTGTGCGGGCTGTGGCTGGGAGAACGTGGCGTCACCTGTAACGAGCACCGATTGCAGCAATTGCGTAGCGTGGCCGAGCCGTGGGACGCAGACGTGGTGCAACCGCTGCGAGCCTTGCGGGTGAATTGGAGAGTCGTTGCCACTGACGATAGCGAACTGAATGCGTTACGCGAACAAGTGAAGGCACTCGAGCTGCAAGCCGAGCGACATCTGTTGGTGCGACTGGAACGATTGGCGTTGAGTTGGCCGCAGGATGAGGCGACCGATCTATCGGCCTGGCTGGAAAGTGTGGCGGCGGGTGCCGCCCACCTGGACCGCGACGCGCTGCATCAGCTGCGCGTCGCGGTAACCGGCACTTAGGAAGCGCTGGTTGGGGTGGTTGCTGCGATCGATGCGGCGGCCGGCGTTGGCGCTGGCGGCGTTGTCGAAGTGGCCGCTGCTAAAGCAGACGTTGCCGCCGGAACCGGATTGGCTGGCTTGGCAACTGGCGCGGCGGCCGGCTTGGCGGCAACCGGTTTTTTCACCGCTGGTTTTGCAGCCGGTTTGGCAGCGGCAGGTTTGGCTGCTGGTTTCGCTGCGGCAGGTTTTGCAGCAGTGGCTGGCTTGGCTGCAGCAGGTTTTGCAGCAGCAGTTTTGGCAGCCGGTTTGGCTGCAGCTTTTGCAGCTGGTTTTGCAGCTGGCTTGGCCGCAGTTTTAGTCGCGACTGATTTCGCGGCAGGCTTGGCAGCAGGTTTCGCAGCGGCAGTTTTTGCAGCCGGTTTGGCAGCTGTTTTCGTCGCTGCAGTTTTCGCCACCGCGGATTTAGCAGCAGCGGTTCTTGCAGCCGGTTTAGCGGCAGCTGTTTTGGCAGCGGCTGGCTTGGCGGCAGGTTTGGCAGCGGCTGTTTTAGCCGCCGGTTTCGCAGCGCTGGCAGCGACTGGTTTTTTCGCCGCAGGTTTTGCTGCTGGTTTTGCTGCGGCTTTCACCGGTGCTTTGGCGGCCGGTTTGGCAGCAGGCTTGGCCGGTGCTTTTGCAGCAGCCGGTTTGGCAGCGGCTTTCTTGGCAGGAGCCGAAGCAGGCTTGGCCGAACGCAGGGACAACGCCTTGCCGACAGCCTCTTGTACACGACCGACGCCCTGGGCCAGTTTCAGGCTTTCTTGAGCATCGCGCTTGAGTTGCAGAATGTAGCTGCGAGTTTCGGATTGACGATCCTTGAGGGCATCGAGCAAGTCCTCAAGCTCCTTCACCGCGCCTTTGGCCTTGGCTTGTGCCTTGGCCTTGCCGGCCGCCGCAGCGTCCTGCAATTTGGTACGGGATTTGTGCAGTTTTTCTTGCGCTTTTCCGCGTTGCTTTTCCAGTTTGGCGAGCAGTTTTTCAGCATCAGCCAAGGCTTGGGAACAAGCGTTTTCCAGATGCTCGAGCAAGCTGCTCGAGAGTTGTTGGAGTAAGTGCAACGGGGTATTTACAGGCTTCTTGGTGGCCGACATGGTTTACCTCCTGGCTGACGTGGGTGCGGCTCATACTAGACCTCTGCTGCTACCGCCGCTAGGGCATGTTGACAGTATCCAAAGCGCTGCGTTGCAACGGATTGAAATTCTTCTGCGCTTGCGCAAAACCAGTTCACCGTCGGGCGCATTCACACTGGCATAATCCCCCGCATCTCAGGTCGGAGAGTGCCCATGTCGCGCTACCTTTTTTTATCTCTGTGCGTGTTTTTTTCAGTGGCCCAGGCCGCCGAAAAAACCCAGGAAAATGACACTCATGATCTCTCTTACAGCTTGGGTGCAAGTCTCGGCGAACGCCTGCGCCAGGAGGTTCCTGATCTGCAACTGCAGGCGCTGATCCAAGGCTTGCAACAAGCCTATCAAGGCAAACCCCTGGCACTGAAAGATGAACAGATCGAGCAGATTCTTGCCGAGCACGAAGCCCAGGTCGCCTTGCAACCGAGCATGCCGCAAAGCGAAATCGCCCTCGAGAAAGAGCAGGCTTTTCTCGCCGAGGAAAAAACCAGACCGGGCGTTCGTGAGTTGGCCGATGGGATATTGCTAACGGAGTTGGCGCCAGGCACTGGGGCCAAAGCCGGCCCCAACGGCAAAGTCCAGGTGCTGTATATCGGCCGACTTCCCGACGGCACGGTGTTCGATCAGAACAGTCAGCCGCAGTGGTTCAGTCTCGATAGCGTGATCAGCGGATGGCGCAGCGCGTTGCAGCAAATGCCGGTCGGTGCGAAATGGCGCTTGGTGATTCCATCGGCCGAGGCATATGGCGCCGAGGGTGCCGGCGATCTGATTGCTCCGTTCACACCACTGGTATTCGAAGTCGAACTGCGCGGTGCCACAGGCTGAATACCGGAAACGAAAAACGGCGCGCATGGCGCACCGTTTTTGCAGGTCTTGCAGGAAGGAGGTTCAGGCCTGAACCGGGTCTTCTTCTTTGTGAGCGGTGTGCAACACTTCGATCAGGCAGTCTTCCAGTTCGAAGCGCTCGTGCAACAGGCCACCCAGCTCTTTGAATTTCTCTGCCACGCATTGACCTGCATCACACAGGTCATTGAACGCCAGCAGCTTCTCGGTGATGACATCGATGCGAGGGTAGATGGTCTCGGCCAACTCAAGCCCGCGAGTGTCACCAAACGCCTTGGCTTCACCGGTCAGCTGTTCGTAGATCTCGAAGTGCCCGGCAGACACGTAATCGACCAGCACGCCGCAGAATTCCTGCAACGGCTTACGATTCTCACCCAGCGCCTCAGGCTTGGCGCCGAGAGCATCATAGGCCCGAACCAGTTCGTGACGCTCCTGCAACCAGCGATCGATCAGCAGATGCACTCCACCCCAACGTTCCTGAGCATTCTGACAACTTTCGAGCATGGTGATCTCTCTTCCCTTGTGGGTCATGCTGCCCTACACCCGTCGCACACTTGAAAATCAAGTATCGGCCAGGCAGAGCGTCATTCGAGCAACATAATTCCAATGACACGTGCGGGCCAGATTATGCCCGCGCGACAATGGCTTCAAGGTACGCAGGAGATAAAGTTCATACAAGTGTTTAATCACCCGCCAGCGCCCGATGCGACGAACCGCCGCTGAGCGGTCGCTGACACGCTTTCCAGGCAAGACGCAGCAACTGATAAATACCTAAAATCGTCATCGCCATGAAGAGCAGCAGACTCCATTCGGGAATGCTCAGGTCGAACAGTGTCCAGGATATCTCCGCGCACTCGGCCACCCCTTTGAACATCTGTGTCACCTGGCAAAACCAGGGCATATCCTCGTACGGAACCGCCAGATCAGGCGGACACGTCAACAGCTGATGCGTGGGATCGCTCTGCAGCAAAACCTGGCGCCATGCCGTGATCGTACCCGCCAGACTGCAAAACAGTCCGAGTACCCAATACAGGAAAGACCCAAAGCGGCCGGGCCCATGCACCGAAGCCACGAGGCAGACACCCGTGAGCAACGCGAGGCAAAAGCGCTGCAACAGGCACAACCCGCAAGGCTTGAGGCCGACCGCATATTCCAGGTAATAGGACACGCCCAGAGCCAGGGCACCTGCAATGAAAGCCATGAAAAACAAGGAGCGTGAGCAGGCCAAAGACATGGCATTTCCGTAACAGTAGAGACAGGCGGTTACGGTAGAGGAAAGCGCCGCAGGCTTTCAAGGCGGGCCAGCGGGGACACTTCAACAGAAGTGTAGGGAATTCCCGACAGGAACGAGAGGATCAGATGTAGTCCTTTGTAGGACTTTGCCGTTTACGGACTACAAAGGGAAAATCCCGACAATTTGCAGGCGGCTGGGTCGCTCCTTGGAGCGACCCGTCATCCGCTCTTCAAGCGTGAACAGGAACCGGCAACGGTGCCGCCAGCAGGCGCTCGTCCAGCAAACCCAGGCCTTCCTGGAACAACTGATTGCTGCGTTCAGTGTCACCCAGCTGCGCCAGCAGCCGCGCCAGTTCCGCACAGGCTTCCGGGTTGCGCTGCACGCGCAGGCTGCTTTCCAGATAATCCCGGGCCTTGCCCCAAAGGCTGCTTTGCAGACACAAGCGCCCCAGGGTCAGCAGCAGGCTCGGGTCGGCCGGATGATCCTTGAGCCAGCCTTCGGCGGTGTGCAGTTGACGGGCCGGATCGCTGCCGCGAACGAGTCCGTAGAGGCGCGCCAGATGACTGTCGTAGTTGCGCTTGAGCGCTGTTCGCAGGATCTCTTCGGCCTCGACCTGAGCCCCCAGTTGCCGAAGTTGCTCGGCATAAGCGAGCACCAGTTGCGGCTCCTGACGCTGAGCTGAGGTCAGTTGCTGCCAGGCGCGATTGAGCGATTGCAAGCCGACCGTCCCGTCTGCTTCCTGATGCGCCGCCAAGGACAGGTTCTCCCCCCAGGCCCGGCGCTCCAGTTCGGCTAGCTCGGACGCTGGCAGGACCTTGTCCTTGCGTAGCTCCGGCAACAGGCGAATCACGGCTGACCAGTCGCCGCGCTGTTGGTGCAAGCGCTGCAACTGGCGCAAGGTCTGGACGTTATGAGGATGACGCTCGTGCATGGCTTGCAAGGTCACCAGGGCGCCATCGGTATCGCCGCGGTCGGTCTGGAGTTGCGCGTGACTCAGGGCAATGGCCAACTCTGCCTGGGGCTGTCGCTCCAGAGCGCGCTCGAGCAGATTGTCGCTTTCCTCGTATTGCCCTTGTTCGTTCGCGGCCCGGGCAGCGCCGAGGTAATAAAGCAGCGGCTGGCGCTCGGCTTCCGCAGCCCGATGCAGATGACGCTGCGCACTGGCCCAGCGACCTTCGGCCAGATCCAGCTGACCGTGTTCAATCGCCACCTGCACCCGGCGACTGCGATTGCGCCGCGACCAGGGATTGACCACGCCGCTGGAGGTCATCACCAGTTCGATCAACGCCTTGATGCCCCAGAACACCAGCCAGAGCACAGCGACCAACGCCAGGGTTGCCCACAGGCTCGATTCGTAACGGAAGCTTTTGTAGGCGATCAGCACGTAACCGGAATGCTCGGCGATCGCCAGCCCCAGCGCGGCAGCAGCGGCGATCACCAGGAACACGATTACATAGAGGCGTTTCATGGCGTCGCCTCCTGAACGGTGTCCGCGGCAGGTTTGGTCATCGGCTTGATCGAGTCCTCGGCGTTGACGTTACGCCGTTCCAAATAGCCTTGAACCGCACTCAGCGTGCCGGTTAGGTCTGGCGTGACGACGGTGACCGGTTGCTTGCTCAACTCGCTAACCTGCTCAAGCATCACTTTGCTCTGAGGGTTGTCCGGGTTGAAGTTACCTTTAAGTACGTCCCGCGCTTCGGCCAGCGCCTGGGTATAAACCGCGGCCTGGCCGTTGAGCGCGGCCCATTGCGCCTGCTCCAGCGCCAGGCTCAGGGCCAGGCGCACCTGGCTCAGGCTCTGCCCGGCCAGCAATGGACGCACATTCTTGTCGGCGTTGAAGTCGATGCGGATGTAGCGCGAGACCTGATCCCACCATTGCGCCCAACGACTGGCGCCGTCGCCATCAGCAGTGAGACCCAACAGGGATTCACCACGGTCCTTGTACTCGGGTGCCAGCTCGGTAAGGCTGATCACCTGATCGCGCAACGCCCCCAATCGCAGGAACAGACCGGTGCGATCCGGCTGCTGGGTGCTACGCAATGCCACCAGTGTCTTGGCTACTTGCTCGCGAGCGGCAAACGAACCCGGGTCGTTCTGTTCGCGCAAAATTTCATCGGCGCCCTGGACCAAAGCCTGGGCACTGCTGATGTCCTGCAACGCGGAAAGACGCAGGCTGGCCAGACGCAGCAGATGCTCGGCCTCGGCCAGGCGCCAATCCTTGCGGCTGGCGCCCAGAACCGTTTCCAGACGTTGGTTCAAGCGTTGCTGATCACCTTGAAGCTGAGTGACCAAACGACTGCGCGCGTCGAGCTCGTCGGCGGCCGGCATTTGTTCCAGGCGAGCCGTCAGGCGTTGTTCATTGAGCTTCAGCTCCTGCGCCTGATCGTTCAATGCCTGGACCTGGCTCAACTGCAGTTGAGTGTTGGCTTGCAGGTGACGCACCTGCCAGACTCCCCAACCGCCCACGGCAACACCGGCAGCGCCCAGCAGCAGCGCGACGATTGCCAGCCCATTGCCTCGGCGCTGCTCTGCAGCAGGTGGCCCGGTTTCAACCGGTGCTTCAACCGGTGCATCGAGCACTGGCTTGACGTCATCTTTAGGCAAGGCTGTTTCGCTCACGTATCCATCCTTTGCATTAGAGAACGGGTCCGGGATGCTCCCGTAACGCCGTCAGCAATGCCGCGGCACTGGCGCCACGACAATCCACAACTGTTTGGGCCCCGGCGGAACGTGCCAGCTCGGCGACCCTGGGGCTTGGAACAAACAACGGCAACCGCGCCAACTGCGGCCAGGCATCGCCGGCCAATTGATGCAGGTGCTCAAAACCCTGTCCACTGCTGACCACCAGCCCGTTCAAGCGTTCCGCTTCGATCCGCTCAGGCAGCGCTGCCGGCGGGTACAGCGGCAGGTCGCGGCGGTACAACTCCAGATACTCGACACTAGCACCAAGCTCGCGCAAACGCTCAGCCAGCAACTCGCGCCCGCCCTCCCCGCGCATGATCAGCACACGCGGATCGGGCCGCGCAATGGCCTCGCGCAACTGCGGAAGTTCAAGCAAGGCTTCGCTGTCATCGCCCCCCACCGGAAAGCTGATGTCCAACCCGCGATCCTCGAGGATCTGCGCGGTGGCTGCGCCTACGCTAAACCACTTCAAACGAGGGGGTTGCGGCCGATACCTGTCGAGCAGATCCACGGCAATTCTGGCAGCCGGCTTGCTGACGACAATCACTGCGCAATAGCGATCCAGCCCCTGAATCATCTCGCGCATTGTGTCAGAGGCAGGAATCGGCTCGATCTCCAAAAGCGGCAAACTGCTGCTGAAAATCCCCTTTTCGGCCAAAAAACCGCTCAGCGCCGCCGACTCATCCGCGGGACGCGTCAGCAGCAGGCGCCAACCCGTCACTCGTGACCTGCCTCGCCGTAGACTGCTTTCAGGATGTCGTTGGCGCCTTGACTCAGCAGGTCTTCAGCCACTTGCACACCCAGGGCTTCGGCATCGCTACGTGGCGCACGAGCCTCGGCGCTAAGCAGCAGGCCGCCGTTCGGATCTCCGACAAGACCGCGCAACCAGATTTGTTCGCCTTCAAGCACGGCATAGCAGGCGATCGGCACTTGGCAGCCGCCATTCAAATGTTTGTTGAGAGCACGTTCGGCGGTCACGCGGGTGGCGGTGTCCTGATGGTGCAGCGGTGCCAACAGCGCGTGAATTTCGCTGTCGATGCTGCGGCATTCGATACCCACCGCACCTTGGCCACCGGCCGGCAGACTGTCGTCGACGCTGATGGCCGAGGTGATGCGATCTTCAAAGCCCAGACGAAGCAGGCCGGCAGCAGCGAGGATAATCGCGTCGTATTCGCCGGCATCGAGCTTGGCCAGGCGCGTGTTGACGTTGCCGCGCAGGAAACGAATCTCCAGGTCTGGGCGACGGGTCAGCAACTGGGCCTGACGGCGCAGGCTGGAGGTGCCGACGATGCTGCCTGGCGGCAATTCGTCCAGGCTGGTGTAGGTGTTGGAGACGAATGCATCGCGCGGGTCTTCGCGCTCGCAGATGCAAAACAGACCGAGGCCTTCAGGGAAGTCCATCGGCACGTCTTTCATGGAGTGCACCGCGATGTCGGCTTCGTTTTCCAGCAGCGCGGTTTCCAGTTCTTTGACGAACAGGCCCTTGCCGCCGATTTTCGACAGTGGCGAGTCGAGCAACTTGTCACCGCGACTGACCATGGGCACCAACGTCACGAGCAGACCCGGATGGGCCTCTTCCAGACGGGCTTTGACGTATTCGGCCTGCCACAGGGCGAGTGCACTTTTACGGGTGGCGATGCGGATTTCGCGAGAGGACATGGATCAATCCGTACTGAATAGATACGGCGGATAATAACAGCTCAGCCAAATCCACTTTGACTTGTATCAGAAAACCGCGTGGCCTCCCTGGCCTCAGGCATCCAGCAATCGGGATGAAACCCGCCCGTAAATGGCGGATTAAAGCTGTTGCATCATTTTGCGCACGCCCGCCACATGCCGCCGGCTGACGATCAGGGCGTCGCCGTTCAAGCCTTTGAGGAACAGCTGAAAATGCCCCAGCGGCGTGCGTTGCAGGCGTTCGATGCGTTCGCGGGCGACCAGCGCGTTGCGGTGGATTCGCACGAAGCGGTCGCCAAATTCATCTTCAAGGGCCTTGAGCGGCTCATCCAGCAGCACTTCGCCGCCTTCGTGGCGCAAGGTCACGTATTTGTGATCCGCAATGAAATAGACCACCTGACCCAACGGGATCAGCTCGATGCCTTTACGGGTACGGGCGCTGATGTGGCTGCGCGGGCCGCTGCCACTTTCGGCGGCGGGACGGGTCAGGGCCGCGAGCTGGACGCGATTGGGCCGCTCGGCTTTTTTCAACGCTTCATGTAATTGTTCTGTACGCACAGGTTTCACCAGATAGCCTACGGCGCTGGCCTGTAAGGCTTCCACGGCAAATTCATCGGGGCCTGTGCAAAACACCACGGCGGGCGGGGTTTCGCGTTCGCACAATCGTGCAGCCACTTGCAAGCCATCGAGGCCCGGCATGCCGATATCGAGCAGCACGATATCGGGTTTGTGGCTGTCGATCAGAGCCAACGCTTCATCGCCGTTCGTGGCGCTAGGCTCCAGGACACTGTATCCCTCGAGTTCGCCAACCATTCGGCTCAGGCGCTCGCGGGCAAGGGGTTCGTCATCAACGATCAGGACATTCATATTGCGCTGGATTCCTGCGTGAGTCTCGCACAAGGATAGCGTAGACAGGTGAAGTGACGTCCGTCACCGCGATCCACGCTAAGACTAGCGCGAGGGCCAAAAAGTGCCGCCCGACCGACGGCTAAATTTTCATCTGTCGTGCGTTTGGCGGTCCTGGCCCGCATTGGCGAGGCTTCACCGTAGGGTTTGTTGATACACAATATGAACACCCCCCTCTTCTTATGGTCAGCTGCAGCGTCTGGAAGTGCGCTGATCCTACTGTCCAACTGTAGACGGTTGCCGGCACGATATTGCTCAATTGAAAAATATCGTTGCGCAAATCCCCTCGGCGTTGATTCGAGTATGGACCGCCACCTGAGAAAAAAACGTATCGACCAGTGTCACCGACAGGATTGGCAACCCTGTTATTATCCGCGACAGCTTTCTACGCCATCTTTCTTCAGCCGACACGAGCGAATTCATGAGCACTGACAAGACCAATCAGTCCTGGGGCGGCCGCTTCAGTGAACCCGTCGACGCCTTCGTCGCCCGCTTCACCGCCTCCGTCACTTTCGACCAGCGCCTGTATCGCCACGACATCATGGGCTCGATCGCTCACGCCACGATGCTGGCCAAGGTCGGCGTGCTGACCGATGCCGAGCGCGACAGCATCACTGATGGCCTGAAGACCATCCAGGGTGAAATCGAGGCCGGCCAGTTCGACTGGCGCATCGACCTCGAAGACGTGCACATGAACATCGAAGCGCGCCTGACCGACCGCATCGGCGTCACCGGTAAAAAGCTGCACACCGGTCGCAGCCGTAACGACCAGGTCGCCACCGACATCCGCCTGTGGCTGCGGGACGAGATCGACCTGATCCTGAGCGAAATCACCCGCCTGCAAAAAGGCTTGCTGGAACAGGCCGAGCGTGAAGCCGGCAGCATCATGCCGGGCTTCACTCACCTGCAAACCGCGCAGCCGGTAACTTTCGGGCACCACATGCTGGCCTGGTTCGAAATGCTCAGCCGCGACTACGAGCGTCTGGTCGACTGCCGCAAACGTACCAATCGCATGCCGCTGGGCAGCGCCGCACTGGCGGGCACCACCTACCCGATCGACCGCGAATACACCGCTCAACTGCTGGGCTTCGATGCCGTGGGCGGCAACTCGCTGGACAACGTGTCCGATCGTGACTTCGCCATCGAGTTCTGCTCGGCCGCGAGCATCGCGATGATGCACTTGTCGCGTTTCTCCGAAGAGTTGGTGCTGTGGACCAGCGCGCAGTTCCAGTTCATCGATCTGCCGGACCGTTTCTGCACCGGCAGCTCGATCATGCCGCAAAAGAAAAACCCGGACGTCCCGGAGCTGGTGCGTGGCAAGACCGGTCGCGTATTCGGCGCCCTGATGGGCCTGCTGACCCTGATGAAAGGCCAGCCACTGGCCTACAACAAGGACAACCAGGAAGATAAAGAGCCGCTGTTCGACGCCGCCGACACGTTGCGCGACTCGCTGCGGGCCTTTGCCGACATGATTCCGGCGATCAAACCCAAGCACGCGATGATGCGTGAAGCAGCCCTGCGCGGCTTCTCCACCGCCACCGATCTGGCCGACTACCTGGTTCGCCGCGGCCTGCCGTTCCGTGACTGCCACGAAATCGTTGGCCATGCCGTGAAGTACGGCGTGGAAAGCGGTAAAGACCTGGCGGAAATGAGCCTGGAAGAGCTGCGCAAGTTCAGCGACCAGATCGATCAGGACGTGTTCGCCGTGCTGACCCTGGAAGGCTCAGTGAATGCCCGTGACCACATCGGCGGAACTGCGCCGGCACAGGTGAAAAAGGCCGTGGCTCGCGGCCAGGCGTTACTCGCCAGCCGCTAAACCGCTAAAAGCTTCGCGAGCAGGCTCGCTCCCACATTTGGAATGCGTTCCCCTGTGGGAGCGAGCC
>NZ_JBYTAJ010000012.1:131118-161371 GCF_058788075.1 Pseudomonas sp. FW305-20
GACCATGCCCCCGATGATCGTGAGCTAAAACACAAACCCCTGTGGGAGCGAGCCTGCTCGCAAAGCGGTCTTGAAGACGCGGTAAAACCTACTTCTTGCCGGCGACCATCGCCAAAAACGCTGGCATTGCCGCGTCCTTGTCCTTTGCAATCCGCTGCACATTCGGCTTTTCCCCCAGACGCTCCAGCAGCGCCTTGGCCGCCGGCATCTCCGCCAGCAAATCCAGGTCAAACAGCTTCTGCGCCACCGCACAGGCCAACGGCACGCTGTAGAGGAAATACAAATCCGCAATGCTCAGGCTGTCACCTGCCACATAAGGGGTGAACTTGCCGTGCCTGCCCAGTGAGGCAAACCCCAGCAGCAACTCGGCCTTGGTCTTGTCCTTGATCGCATCCGGCACCGTCATGCCGAAAAATGCTTCGGCGTAGCAGGCACGCCCCGGCAATTCGATGTACAGCTCGATTTCCTTGGCCAGTGCCAGCACCTGCGAACGTTCAAAGGGATCGCTCGGCAACAGCGGCGTGCCTTTCTGGCTTTGTTCGAGGTATTCGAGAATCACGCTGGTTTCGTTGATGAAACCCTGTTCGACACCCAGCACCGGCACCTTCCCGCGAGGGCTGATGGCTAATGCCTCCGGGCTCGTCCCCGGGTAAAACAGGACCTCTTCAAATGGCAGTCCCTTCTCGAGCAGCGCCAGCTTGACCATGTTGTAGTAGTTGCTGACGGAAAATCCATAAAGCTTGAGCATCACATCGCCTCCAGGCCGTGCGGGGTTGGCAGGTGCCTTTTATAGAATGCCGCGACGTTTCTTGCCAGCAGCATCACAGCGCTGAATGCAGGTAAACTGGCCGCCTTAACTTGAGGAGCCTGCCATGAGCGAGCCAACCCCCGGCATCAACAACGACGAGATCGACGAAGAAGAGTTCGCCGAAAACACCCTGGTCGAAGCCATCGAAAACCAGATCGAAAGCGACAATCCGCCAGCCGCCAAGGCCACCTTCAACAAGCTGACCCTGGTGGGTTACGAACGTGAAGAAATCCTCAATCTGATGGCCCACGTTTTGGCCGTGGAAATCGACGCGATCCTCGAAGAAGACCGCGCGTTCAACACCGAGTGGTACGAAGCTGCGCTGCGTGCATTGCCAGAGTTGCCGCCCGAAAAGAAATAACCGCTACTTGTTGGACGCTGGCTTCTGTGGCGAGGGGGCTTGCCCCCGTTCGGCTGCGCAGCAGTCGTGAGCTTTTTGGGGCCGCTTCGCGACCCAACGGGGCGGTGCGGCGATCCGACAAGCCCCCTCGCCACAGGCAACCTCCACAACCACAAAAGTCCGTTTCCACACAAATTGTCACCCATCAGTCCCGCCCTCCCCCAGACCCTGACTACACTGAACCCACCCCGCTGCCGCACCACCCACCGGGGAATGCTTCCCAAGGCGAAAAAACCCTGTCGCGAGCACTGGACATGCCGCCCGAGTGGGATCACCTTAGGGGCGCTGTCGTCCAATTCCTAGAAAGTCTGGAGTCCTTATGTCGCTTACCCCTGAGTTGGTTGCCGAACTGGAAATCCTCGCACTCTTCAACCTGGACAGTTCCCAGGAAGGTTTGAAAATTCATCAGACCGCTGCCCCGAAAGCCATTGCCGCCGCCCAAAGACTGTTCGACAAAGAACTGATCACCCAGCCAGATGGTGGTTATCTGACCAGTCTGGGTCGTGACGCCGCGCAAAATGTGCAAACCGTTCTGACCATTCTCAACGTGCGGGAAACTGCCTGAGCATTACCGTCGCGCCCACGGAAACCCCTGTTACGGGATTTCCGCGGGCACATTTCGTTACCTGCCCTGTTACCTGCCGTCGCCCCGCGTAAAAATCTGACGCCAGAAAAACAAAATCAGCTTAAAAGTCCTGGAGCCGAGGCGCTAAACTGCCCCTCATCCGCAGACAATCACGTCTGAGCCCCGCGAGCCGGTTTGAGCTGACATGACCCGCCCCCATGAAATCCGCCCCGATCTGGACGAGGGAATCGACCGCAAGGTTCTCAGTCAACTGCGCGCACGCTTTCTGAAGCTCAACGAAGGCCGCATGGCCCGCGCCATGGAAGGGTTGTCGACCCGCCAGCAAGCCGTGCTGACCTTGTTGCCGCTGTTTTTCCACGTCAATCATCCGCTGTTGCCGGGGTACGTTTCGGGCAGTGCGCCGGCCGGGCTGTCGAATTACGAACCCGACGCCAACACCCTGGCCGAAGCCCAACGCCTGACCCGCTCGTTTTCTTATAAACCCCGCCATGGCAGCAATCCGCCGCGACCGATTCACGGCCTGTTCCTGATGGGCAGCCTCGGCACTCTCGCCCAGGCCGACCAGAGCGACATGGACGTGTGGGTCTGTCACGGGCCGGACTTGAGCGAAAGCGAGCTCGCTGAACTGCGCAAAAAATGCCAGCTCCTCGAAACCTGGGCTGCCAGTCAGGGTGCCGAGGCGCATTTCTTCCTGATCGACCCGACCCGTTTCGTACGCGGCGAACGTGATACGCAACTGAGTTCGGAAGACTGCGGCACCACCCAGCACTATCTGCTGCTGGACGAGTTTTATCGCACCGCGATCTGGCTGGCCGGACGCACGCCCATCTGGTGGCTGGTGCCCGTCTACGAAGAAGCGAGCTACGACCGTTACACCCACACGCTGATGTCCAAGCGCTTCATCCGTGCCGATGAAACCCTCGACCTGGGCCATCTGGCCAATATCCCGCCCGGCGAATTTATCGGCGCCGGGCTCTGGCAGTTGTTCAAGGGCATCGAGTCGCCCTACAAATCGGTACTCAAACTGCTGCTGATCGAAGTGTACGCCAGCGAACACCCCAAGGTTCATTGCCTGAGCCTGCGCTTCAAGCAAGCGGTGTTTGCCAATCAGCTCGACCTTGATGAGCTGGATCCGTACATCGTGGTTTACCGGCGCATCGAGGAATACCTCACCGCCCGTGGCGAACCGGAACGCCTGGAGCTGGTGCGCCGGGCGTTGTACCTGAAGGTCAATCGCAAACTCACCGGCAGCAACAGCCGCACGCAGAGCTGGCAGCGCTCGTTGCTCGAACGCCTGGCCCACGAATGGCAGTGGGATCATCGTCAACTGGCCCTGCTCGACAGTCGCAGCCAGTGGAAGGTCCGTCAGGTCGGCTCTGAACGCAGGGCCTTGGTCAAGGAGCTCAATTACAGCTACCGTTTCCTGACCCAATTCGCCCGCAACGAACAGACTGTCAGCCTGATCAACAAGCGCGACCTCAACGTACTGGGTCGACGGCTGTACGCAGCGTTCGAGCGCAAGGCCGACAAGATCGAGTTCATCAACCCTGGCATCGCCCCGGATCTGGCCGAAGACACCCTCACGCTGGTACACGCGCCGAACAAGAAAGAATCGGGGCAAACTCAGTGGGGTTTGTACAACGGCAGCCTGACAGCCCTCGAATGGGAGCATTTCGCACCGATCAAGCGCAGCCGCCAACTGCTGGAACTGCTGACCTGGTGTCACCGCAACGGCGTGATCGACAGCAGCACTCGCCTGGCCTTGCATCCCGGCACCAGCGACCTGAGCGAGTTCGAACTGTTCAACCTGCTCGGCAGCCTGCAACAGAGCATCGCGCTGCCGCTGACAACCGTCGCCGAAGAACCGTTACTGCGCGCGAGTGTGCCGAGCGAAGTGCTGATTCTGGTGAATGTCGGCGTCGATCCACTCAAGCACCACCGCGACCTGAACATCCTGATGACCACCGAGCGCACCGACTCCCTGAGTTACGCCGGCGTCCGGGAAAACCTGGTGTTGACCCTCGATCAGGTCACGCTCAACAGTTGGAACGAAGTGCTGGTCAGCCGCTTCGACGGCCCTCACGCGCTGCTCGACTGCGTGCGCGATTACCTCAACAACCTGCCCGGCGGGCTACAACAACCCACGTTGCGGGTTCGATGCTTCTGCCACAACCGCGCGCAATTCATCGCCCGGCGGGTCGAAGAGATCCTCGACACCGCGCAGAACCTGCTGTTGAGCCAGCTCAATCATCGCTACCTGATTCAAGTCCAGCAGCACTACCACGTGCTCGAACTGGTGCCCGGCCAGGTCAAACATATCGCCCTGGACACGCTGCCGGCGCTGATCGATTACCTGGGCGAAGAACGGGCAAGCTACAGCCCGCTGCACCTGGACCCGATGGTGCTGGAAGACCACGACCTGGCGCTGGTCCTGCCAATGGGGCAGCCCGATTGCATTCAGGTGTTCTACCGGATCAACGAATACCACGCCGACCTGTACGTGCTGGATGAACTCAATGTCCTGTGGCAGCAGCGCTTGCCTTACCACGACGAGCAAAGCCTGCTGGTGCCGCTGCAACGTTTCCTGCAATCGATCCAGTACCGACGCGACGCCTTGCTGCCGATGGAAGTCGCCCAGCCCCAGAGTCTGGACATCCTGTATTACCAACTGCTGCCCTCCGGCCCCGTAAGGGCGCGTCGGGTCGAATCCCGGCCAGCGCCGCAAACCCCGGTCAACAAACCGTTCTACGATGTGCAGGCGATTGTCGGCAAAGCCGCACCGGGGCAGGTGCAGGTCACGTTGTATTGCAATCAGCGGGAATTTTCAGAGTTGGAACATGGCGAACGACTGTTCAGCGTGGTCGCCCGGGAAATCGTCGAGCAGCGCCGTGAAACCGAACGCTATCGCTGCTACATCACCGACCTGGACCTGTCAGGCCTGCTCGGTGATGGTCAGAGTTCAAGCATTTTGTATTTGCGCTACAAGGCTGACCTGGAGCGCGCATTGAACGAGGCGCTCGAGCAGGTCTGAGGATTTACTCGGGGAAGTGGCCGCCCTCGGCCGGCTGCGATTCGACTTCCAGCAGGGTCAGTTTCAGCGTCTTGCCGCCCGGAGCCGGCCAGTCGATGTGCTGACCCACCTTCAGGCCGAGCAACGCACTGCCCACTGGCGCCAGAATGGAAATCTTGCCTTCGTCGGCATTGGCATCCTTCGGATAAACCAGCGTCAGGTGATAGTCCTTGCCGCTGCCTTCTTCACGGCAATGCACACGGGAATTCATGGTCACGACATCGGCGGGCACTTCATCGTGACCGACCACGCTATCGGCGCGATCCAGTTCGGTTTGCAGCGCGATAACGCCCGGCAGCGTGTCATCCAGGCTGTCGATCAGGCGCTCCAGACGTTGCACGTCCAGACGGGTAAGGGTGATTGAAGGTGCGGTCATGATTTGGGCAGACTCCTTTCTTCTGCACAGAAAAAGCAAAACCCCGCCAGAAAAAGGCGGGGTTTTCACGAGCCTCGATGGGTTGAGGCGTTTCTCGACACTATCACAGCTCAATAAATATACAAGTGAGGGGCGACGACACACTTTTGTAGCAGCTGGCGAAGCCTGCGTTCGGCTGCGTAGCAGTCGTGGGATCAGGCGAACGGTGCATCAGGAGTACCGAACATTCAGGTTTTACGACTGCTGCGCAGCCGAACGCAGGCTTCGCCAGCTGCTACAGGTCGCGTGAAGGCGTCAGGTGGCGGTCTTGCGCTGCGCCGCCTGGGCGCAGATGACACGCCGCCGCTCATCATCGGCCGAGCGCCATTCGCGGATATCTTCGACATGGCGAAAACACCCAAGGCAGACCTTCTGCTCATCCAGCCGACACACGCCGCTGCACGGCGAAGCCACCGCCGGGCTGACATTGCTGTAGAGCGGTTTTGGCGCACGAACGGGCACAGGCTGGGTCACGATCTCACAGTCCTTCGAAATCGAGCTCGGCGTCAGCTTGCTGCTTGACGATGCGCTCGAGCATCTCGCCGAGTTGTTCGTCGCTCTTGTCACACATCCAGCGCTTGCTCTCTTCGTCGTAATCGAAGTGGAACCCGCCGGACACGGCCGCCAGCCACAGCTGCCGCAGCGGTTCCTGACGACTGAAGATCAATTGGCTGCCGTTTTCGAACTTGACGGTGAGCACACCGGCCGAGCTCTCCAGATCGATATCCAGGTCACACTCGTCAAAAATATCCTCCAGCGCCTGCTGGGTGGCATCGACCAGGTCGTGGAAACGGGCTTCAGTCAAACTCATTGCGGGAACCTCAAAAAGTGTCTACTCACGCTCAAGCGCCGCAAGATACGGGCGAGCCCCGGTGATTGCAAAGGATAACGACCAAGGGCCGATATAGGTACATCAAACACTGTACCTGTGGGAGCGGGCTTGCTCGCGAAGAGGCCAGCACCTTCAACATCTTTGTTGCCTGAACCACCGCTTTCGCGAGCAAGCCCGCTCCCACAATGGATTGCACATAACTGGCAGGCATCGTGCGAAGCCCCGCCGGACGGGAGCCCCGTTGCATAGGCAAGCTGCCGGGTGGCCGGTATACTCCGGCGCAATTAACGCATTTTCAAGGATTTCGCCATGAAGCGCCTGATCTCTTCCCTTGCTGCGCTCGTCGCGGTTGCTTGCCTTGTGTCGGCCTGTGGTCAAAAAGGCCCCCTGTACCTGCCTGATGAAAATCAGGACCCTGCAGAGCAAGCCAAATCGTCGCAGCAGACTCCGTCGAAAGCCCACAAGCACGACGTCTACTAAGGGAACGCCATGGACGCTTTTAACTACCGTGACGGTGAGCTGTTCGCGGAAGGGGTTGCCCTGTCCGCCATCGCCGAGCGCTTTGGTACACCGACCTACGTTTACTCCCGTGCGCACATCGAAGCTCAATACCTGGCTTACGCCGATGCGCTGGCCGGCATGCCGCATCTGGTCTGCTTTGCGGTCAAGGCCAACTCCAACCTGGGTGTACTGAATGTCCTGGCGCGTCTGGGCGCCGGTTTCGACATCGTTTCCCGTGGTGAACTGGAACGCGTACTGGCCGCTGGCGGCACTGCTGACAAGATCGTGTTCTCCGGTGTCGGCAAGACCCGTGACGACATGCGTCGTGCGCTTGAAGTTGGCGTGCACTGCTTCAACGTCGAATCCACCGATGAGCTGGAACGTCTGCAAGTCGTCGCCGCCGAGCTGGGCGTTCGCGCGCCGATCTCGCTGCGCGTGAACCCGGATGTCGACGCCGGCACTCACCCGTACATTTCCACCGGTCTTAAAGAGAACAAGTTCGGCATCGCCATCGCCGACGCCGAAGACGTGTACATCCGCGCCGCCCAACTGCCAAACCTGGAAGTGGTCGGCGTCGATTGCCACATCGGTTCGCAACTGACCACCCTGCCGCCGTTCATCGATGCCCTCGACCGCCTGCTGGGCCTGGTCGACCGCCTCGGCGATTGCGGCATTTACCTGCGCCACATCGATCTCGGTGGTGGTTTGGGCGTGCGTTATCGCGATGAAGAGCCGCCATTGGCTGCTGACTACATCAAGGCCGTGCGCGAGCGTCTCGACGGTCGTGACCTGGCGCTGGTGTTCGAGCCGGGTCGCTTTATCGTCGCCAACGCCGGCGTGCTGCTGACCCAGGTCGAGTACCTCAAGCACACCGAACACAAAGACTTCGCCATCGTCGACGCGGCCATGAACGACCTGATCCGCCCGGCGCTGTATCAAGCCTGGATGGACGTCACCGCCGTGCGCCCGCGCAACAGCGTCGCTCGCGCCTACGACATCGTCGGCCCGATCTGCGAGACCGGCGACTTCCTGGCCAAGGATCGTGAGTTGGCCCTGGAAGAAGGCGATCTGCTGGCCGTGCATTCGGCCGGTGCCTACGGGTTTGTCATGAGTTCCAACTACAACACCCGCGGCCGTGCCGCTGAAGTGTTGGTGGACGGTGATCAGGCATTTGAAGTGCGTCGCCGTGAGACGGTAGCCGAGTTGTTTGCTGGCGAAAGCCTGCTGCCGGAGTAAACCCATGCTGCTGCGTTTTACCAAGATGCACGGCCTGGGCAATGACTTCATGGTCCTTGACCTGGTCAGCCAGCATGCGCACATCCTGCCCAAACACGCCAAGCAATGGGGCGATCGGCACACAGGGATCGGTTTCGATCAGTTGCTGATCGTCGAAGCGCCGAGTAACCCGGACGTGGATTTCCGCTACCGGATCTTCAACGCCGATGGCTCCGAAGTGGAACAGTGCGGCAACGGTGCGCGCTGTTTCGCGCGCTTCGTGCTCGACAAGCGCCTGACCGCGAAACGGCTGATCCGCGTTGAAACCAAAAGCGGCATCATCGAACTGGATATCCGCAGCGACGGGCAGATCGGTGTCAACATGGGCGCACCGCGCCTGGTGCCGGCCGACATTCCGTTCGACGCGCCGGAACAGGCCCTGAGTTATCAGGTTGACGTCGACGGCACTGCGGTCGAACTGGCCGCCGTGTCCATGGGCAACCCCCATGCCGTGCTGCGGGTCAGCGACATCAACAATGCACCGGTGCATGAACTGGGGCCGAAAATCGAAAACCATCCGCGCTTTCCGGCGCGGGTCAATGTCGGCTTTCTCCAGGTCATCGACCGAAACCGCGCGCAATTGCGCGTCTGGGAACGCGGGGCCGGGGAAACCCAGGCGTGCGGAACCGGCGCCTGCGCTGCCGCAGTGGCCGCGATCAGCCAGGGGTGGATGGATTCGCCGCTATTGATCGACCTGCCTGGCGGGCGTTTGTCCATTGAATGGGCAGGCCCTGGCCAACCGGTCATGATGACCGGCCCGGCAGTGCGCGTTTATGAAGGACAAGTGCGTCTTTGAGAGAGTCGAATCCATGAAAGATAAGCCCCAGGTTCCCGCCCTACAGCCCGACGAATCCCCTTCCGAAAGCCTTGAGGCGGCGGCGATTGCCGCGTACCTGGAGGCTCATCCGGATTTCTTCGTCGAGCATGAAGACCTGCTCGCAACCTTGCGTATTCCGCACCAGCGCGGCGACACCATCTCGCTGGTCGAACGCCAGATGACGATCCTGCGCGACCGCAACATCGAGTTGCGTCATCGCCTCTCGCACTTGATGGACGTTGCCCGCGACAACGACCGCCTCTTCGACAAGACCCGCCGCCTGATTCTCGCGCTAATGGACGCCACCAGCCTGGAAGACGTGGTAATCAGCGTCGAAGACAGTCTGCGCCAGGACTTCCAGGTGCCCTTCGTCAGCCTGATCCTGCTGGGTGACAACCCGATGCCGGTCGGCCGCTGGGTGACTCATGCCGACGCGCAAACGGCCATCGGTGGTTTGCTCTCGGAAGACAAAAGCGTCAGCGGCAGCTTGCGTGAGCATGAACTGGACTTTTTGTTTGGCGAAGAACAGCGCAAGCAGATCGGTTCCACCGCCGTCGTCGCCATCAGCCATCAGGGCATCCATGGCGTGCTGGCCATCGCCAGCCGCGACCCGCAGCACTACAAGAGCTCGGTGGGCACGCTGTTCCTCAGTTACATCGCCGAAGTCATGGGCCGCGTGCTGCCACGGGTCAATACCTCCCTGCGCTCGGTACGCTGACCATGGAACGACAACTGGACGCTTACTGCGAACACTTGCGCAGTGAGCGGCAGGTGTCGCCCCACACGCTGTATGCCTACCGTCGCGACCTCGACAAAGTGCTGGGCTGGTGCGTCAAACAGAACATCAGCAGCTGGGCGGCCCTGGACATTCAACGCCTGCGCAGCTTGATCGCACGCTTGCATTCACAAGGCCAATCGTCCCGCAGCCTGGCGCGGCTGCTGTCGGCGGTGCGCGGGCTTTATCACTATCTGAACCGCGAAGGTCTGTGCGATCACGACCCGGCCAACGGCCTGGCACCGCCGAAGGGCGAACGCCGGCTGCCGAAAACCCTCGACACCGACCGTGCGCTGCAACTGCTTGAGGGCGCGGTGGAAGATGATTTTCTGGCGCGTCGGGATCAGGCGATCCTGGAGCTGTTCTATTCCTCAGGTTTGCGGCTGTCGGAGCTGACCGGGCTCAATCTGGACCAGTTGGACTTGGCCGATGGCATGGTTCAAGTGCTCGGCAAGGGCAGCAAGACTCGACTGTTGCCAGTGGGCAAAAAAGCTCGCGAAGCGCTGGAGTTGTGGCTGCCGCTACGGGCCATGACCAACCCGGCGGACGACGCGGTGTTTGTCAGCCAGCAAGGCCGGCGCCTCGGCCCACGGGCGATTCAAGTACGGGTTAAAGCCGCTGGCGAGCGCGAACTGGGACAAAACCTGCATCCGCACATGCTGCGGCACTCCTTCGCCAGCCATTTGCTGGAGTCCTCCCAGGACCTGCGGGCGGTTCAGGAATTGCTCGGCCATTCGGACATCAAAACCACCCAGATCTACACCCACCTGGACTTCCAGCACCTGGCGACGGTTTACGACAGCGCCCATCCACGGGCCAAACGCATCAAAGGCGATGAGTCATGAGAATTCAATTGATCACCTTCGACCTCGACGACACCCTGTGGGATACCGCCCCGGTGATCGTCAGCGCCGAAGCCGTATTACGTGAATGGCTGACCGAGCATGCACCGAACCTGGGCGCCGTGCCGGTGGAGCATTTGTGGTCGATTCGCGAGCGGATCCTCAACAGCGAACCAAGCCTCAAGCACCGCATCAGCGCCCTGCGCCGCCGAGTCTTGTTCCACGCGCTGGAAGAGGCCGGTTACGACCAGGGTCAGGCTTCAGACCTGGCCGATCAGAGTTTTGAAGTGTTTCTGCATGCGCGGCATCAGCTGGAAATCTTCCCGGAGGTGCAACCGACCCTGGAGGCTCTGGCCAATCACTATGCCCTCGGCGTGGTCACCAATGGCAACGCCGATGTACGCCGGCTCGGGCTGGCGGACTACTTCAAGTTTGCCCTGTGCGCCGAAGACATCGGCATCGCCAAGCCCGATGCGCGACTGTTTCATGAAGCGCTGCTGCGGGGCGGCGCGACTGCCGAAACAGCGGTACATATCGGCGATCATCCCGGCGATGACATTGCCGGCGCCCAGCAGGCGGGATTGCGGGCGATCTGGTTTAACCCGGCCGGCAAGGTTTGGGAAGCCGAAAAGGCACCGGATGCCGAGATTCGCAGCTTGACCGAGTTGCCGGGGTTATTGGCCCTCTGGAACGCCCAACACTAACATTGAGATCACCGATATCCCCCTCGTGGGAGTGAGCCTGCTCGCGATAGCGGAGTGACATTCAGTATTTGTATTGCCTGACACACCACTATCGCGAGCAGGCTCACTCCCACAGGGAATCGACGCAGGCTCAAAAGTTTTGTTTTACCCATGAAAAAGCCCGCAGCGACGGCGGGCTTTTTCAGCAAGCAAGCGGCGGCCTCAGATAGGCCGGCTGCCGTACTTGTTGTCAGGCTTCTTGGGAGGATCGGCGACCACATTGGCCTCCACTTCCTGCACCTTGCCGCCCTTGGCCAGGAACTCTTCCATGGCCCGCGCCAGAGCATCACGCTCCTTGTTTTTCGCTTCGACGCTCGGCAGCTCATCGACCGACACCGCTGCCTTGGCTTTGCCTTTGGCGGTCGGAACGGGCGCTTCACCGCCATCGTCGTCAGCAACGTCTTCCGCTGCTGTTTCCAGACCTTCTTCGGTTTCGTCGTCGTCGCCTACTTCGAGGTCGTCGTTTTCCAGATCATCGTCGCTCATGTTCTACCTCATGACTTGCGAAAAGCAGATTAGTTATAGCCCAGCTTCGCCGTCTGTCGACGGCTGCCGGAAAAAAATCAACCACCGCTGGTAACCAGCAGTTTTATGCCTCTTCACCGTGCACGGTGGCGAGGACTTTACGGGCACCGCCAAAATCACGGTGCTCGCCCAGATAAACGCCTTGCCAGGTCCCCAGCGCCAGTCGGCCTGCCGAAATCGGCAAACTGAGCTGACAGCCAAGTACGCTGGCCTTGAAGTGCGCCGGGAGGTCGTCCAGGCCTTCGTCGTTATGCTCATAGCCGTCTGTTCCTTGTGGGATCAGACGATTGAAAAATCGTTCGAAGTCGCGACGTACCGCCGGATCGGCGTTCTCGTTGATGGTCAACGAGGCCGAGGTATGCTGCAGCCACAAATGCAACAGACCGACCCGACATGCCTTGAGTTCAGGCAAGCCGGCGAGTAACTCGTCCGTTACCAGATGAAAGCCCCGGGGCCTCGCCCGCAGGGTAATCAGAGTCTGTCGCCACATACAGTTCTCCGCACGTTCGGGGCGCATTCTAGCGCGCTCTGGGAAAAAACAAAGGCCCTAATATTCCTTCTATCATGTAAGCCATTGGCCGCAGAAAAACGCTCGTCATAAACGCCTCTAAACGTGTACGAAAAAACCTTTCAGCAGTTCCTTCACTGACAAACTTCAGACAAAAAAATGCCCGGCAAGCCGGGCAAATTTTTTATGCGCGTGCTTACAAGTTGTAGCCGCGTTCGTTGTGGAGTGCCAGATCGATGCCGACAGCCTCTTCTTCTTCGGTAATACGCAGCCCCATGACGGCGTCCAGGACCTTGAGGATGATGAACGTGACGATCGCGGTGTAGATCACCGTGAAGCCCACGCCTTTGCACTGAATCCAGACTTGTGCACCAATGTCGGTCACGGTACCGAAGCCACCAAGAGCCGGTGCCGCGAACACACCCGTCAGGATTGCGCCGAGAATACCGCCGATGCCGTGCACGCCGAAGGCATCCAGGGAGTCGTCATAACCGAGTTTGCGTTTCAGGGTGGTGGCGCAGAAGAAGCACACCACGCCGGCTGCCAGACCGATGACCAAGGCGCCCATCGGGCCCACGGTGCCAGCGGCTGGCGTAATCGCAACCAGACCGGCCACAACACCCGATGCAATACCCAAAGCACTTGGTTTGCCGTGTGTGATCCACTCGGCGAACATCCAGCCCAATGCAGCGGCGGCGGTTGCGATCTGGGTCACCAGCATCGCCATACCGGCAGTGCCGTTGGCGGCGGCAGCGGAACCGGCGTTGAAGCCAAACCAGCCGACCCACAGCATCGCGGCGCCCATCAGGGTGTAACCGAGGTTGTGCGGCGCCATCGGGGTGGTCGGGAAGCCTTTGCGCTTGCCCAATACCAGGCAGGCAATCAGACCAGCCACACCGGCGTTAATGTGCACCACGGTGCCGCCAGCGAAGTCCAGCACGCCCCAGTCCCACATCAGGCCGCCGTTACCGGACCAGACCATGTGTGCAATCGGTGCATAAACCAGGGTGAACCAGATGCCCATGAAGATCAGCATGGCGGAAAACTTCATCCGCTCGGCGAAGGCACCGACGATCAGCGCTGGGGTGATGATGGCGAAGGTCATTTGAAAGGTGATGAACACCGCTTCAGGGAACAGCGCCGCCGGCCCGGTCAGGCTCGAAGGCGTGACACCGGCAAGGAACGCCTTGCCCATGCCGCCGAAGAATGAATTGAAGTTGACGACGCCCTGTTCCATGCCAGTGGTGTCGAACGCGATGCTGTAGCCATAAATGACCCACAGGATGCTGATCAGGCCGGTAATGGCGAAGCATTGCATCATCACGGAAAGAATGTTTTTGGAGCGAACCATGCCGCCGTAGAACAGCGCGAGGCCGGGAATGGTCATGAACAGCACAAGGGCTGTCGAGGTCATCATCCAGGCGGTGTCGCCGGAGTTGAGGACTGGGGCCGCCACTTCGTCTGCCGCCATAGCCAGGCTGGGCATTACGAGGGACAACAGGGCTCCTAGCCCTGCGAATTTACGCAGAGTCATATTGTTTTCTCCTGGGGCGTTGGGTTTGTGGCGGCTTAGATTGCGTCGGTATCGGTTTCGCCGGTACGGATGCGAATCGCCTGTTCCAGATTGACCACGAAGATCTTGCCGTCACCGATCTTGCCGGTGTTGGCAGCCTTGGTTATCGCCTCGATAACCCGGTCCAGATCCTTGTCGTCTATGGCGACATCGATTTTCACCTTGGGCAGGAAATCGACCACGTACTCCGCGCCGCGATACAGCTCGGTGTGACCCTTCTGCCGACCGAAGCCTTTGACTTCAGTAACGGTAATGCCCTGCACGCCGATCTCGGACAGCGACTCGCGTACGTCGTCCAGTTTGAACGGCTTGATGATGGCAGTGACTAGCTTCATGAAAACTCTCTCCCGAATTGGTGGACTTGCCCCAGGAAAACAAACCCGACTCAAGTCTAAGCGCAGTGCCTGGCTTTGTAACGCATCGTCGGCCTTACCTGCCCGTCCGACGCCTGCTAACCACTCCGCACGAAACACTTCCCCCGTTCCGTTTGGCGCACTGCATTTCGTCACAGTGACTGCATCAGTGCATGGGTCACTAGGTGCTAAGCAGAAAGCTTGCCATCTCCACAAAGCTCCCTGTTTTCAGGCCCTTAGCCCCTGATCCCTGCCACTTCACCGCTACTCCCGCTGCGTTACGCACAACAACAGTGCGATGCCATCCGTCCGCATGCGCGAAAAGCGTGCATGACTTCCTGTCGGGATTGACTATAGACACTGCGTGATACACTGCCCGCCATTGTTTGACAGGACATTACCCATGCTCGCGCCCAAAGACTTCCTCGACGCCCTGAGCGGCACCGCCTCCCGCCTCTTCAGCGGCGACACCCCACTGCCAAAAAGCGAAATCGAAAGCCAGTTCAAGGCTTTGTTGCAGAGCGGCTTCAGCAAGCTGGATCTGGTGAGCCGGGAAGAGTTCGACAGCCAGATGGTCGTACTGGCACGCACCCGCGCACGGTTGGAGAGCCTTGAGGCGAAAGTGGCGGAGCTGGAAGCGAAGCTCAATCCACCTGCCGAGTAACGCACCAACTCCTCTGTGAAATGCGATCCCCTGTGGGAGCGGGCTTGCCCGCGAATGGGGTCGCCTCGGTCTACCAGCCCTCCCACATGGGACAGACCACCCCTGTAGGAGCTGCCGAAGGCTGCGATCTTTTGATCTTTAAGCCCTCAAAAACCCCGGCAACGTCCTACAAGAAAACCACCGCCGTCCGATTGCGTCGCAAAGCCCCGGTTTCTAAGCTCACCTAATGCTGAATGTTCAGCACTGGGTTTGGCGACCCGGAAGCTTAAGGCGCACGACGACCATCCGATGGCGGGCTTATTCCCGCCACATCGAGTCATGGCGGTTGTGCGTGGGAGATCTTCGGGTCTGCCGGGTTCCTTTTGCTCCGGTTCGCCAACCCGCGTACAGCTGCCACCCAATCGTTTGGCGACGATTGACGGCAGCCCCTTTAGCAAAAGGAGCTGTATCAATGAATAGCGATGACGCTTATCTAATCCCCCACGTCTTCACCCGCCACAAACTCCACCTCCACGCCCTCCTTCTGGAAAACCAACCCTGGTTCAGCGCCCGAGACCTTGGCCGACTGCTACGTCTCTTCCTCGACGAACGAGCGCTACGCAAACTCGATCCCGACCAACACCAAAATCTGCAGATGCTCATCCACGGCACCATTGAAAACACACTGCTGATCAGCGAATCCGGCGTCTACGCGTTACTGATCTACCACTACTGCCCCGAATACCGAGGCCTGCGCGAATGGCTGACCCACGACGTAGTGCCAGCTCTCAGAGACGCCCAACAACCCACCTCAACCGAACGCCCGATACTGAGTCTGCTGAATTGGCCGCAGATGTCGTTGAGTTTGCTGCACTGGAACAACCAGCCGTGGATTCGGTTGCAGGATATTCCATACGTGCTGCCTCTTCAGGATGAGTCAAAACGTACGGTCAATGCGCCTTGGTGGAAGCGAGCTTCGCGGATGCTGCAATCGTTTTAACACCAATTTGCACCGCCTATGGACTACGTTTGCTGCCCGCCAGACGTAGTCATTTTCCACAACCATACCCAATTCCACCTGTTGCGCTTCTGACGTCCTTCATTCATCTAAGCACGGTCCTACGGTAGCCAGCTCCTCCGCCTGATTACGTGACCACGCCCGCGTCCGTTACCTTCTTCGACTCGATCTCAACAGTACAAAAGCGATGAGAAGAAAAGGAAAAGGCACAGAACTCCGCAATCAGATATTCAAGTCTGATGCTCGAAATCTCACTTATGAAGCCATGTCCGATGATCCTGACATTCGTGCCGCAGGAATCAACGTCTCAGCACTCAGGCTCGATCCGATCACCGCGGCTGCAATCAACTCCTGTCATCTGTGGGAAGCAGTAACCCTGTACCCGTGGGAATGCGTTCCGGACTGGAAGCGTAAGGATGCAAGGGGGCTGGATCTGGCTATCTGGTATGAAGAAGAGCTCTGTGGCTTGTGCTATGCGACTCCGCGTGAAAGCACTATCTGCATAAAAATTGTGCTTTTGCAGGGACATACAAGAAACACCCCCGCTTTGCGAGGCTGGATCGCTCCAATTGCATTGCTGGCTACGGAACTTTATGCGCGGATGCTGGGCTGCGATGAGATCGAGGTACAAGAACCCGACCCGGGTGCCATTTACTATTATCAAAAACTTGGATTCATTTTTGACAAAACCAACCGCCTTGTCTTTTCGCTAGACGACCAATAAGATCAATCCACTCATCCAGGCACGCGAGGTGTCTATGAAACCCAAAAAGCAAAAAGCGAAGCCATTAATGATCGCTGAGTATCATGCCGAGGCGCTCCGCTTGGCCGGAAACGTTTCTGCCAGTCAGCGTCGCTTTTTTAAAGTCGCAGCAACGTATGGCAAAGAACTTGAACCTGATGGCTTGCTTGCAGGTGCACGAGCCTGACCAGGCTCCCCGAAGAAACCGCCCGAGTGGCGGTTTTTTTGTGCCTCGCGATTGGCCTGCTTCGTACTTGCAACATCCAGTGAAAGTTTGTCGCCTAAACCACCCCACCAGAACTTCCTCCGCCAACTACCCTTCAAAAAACCGCAGGAAGCGGTCCTCGTCAGCTCAAGGAACGACCATGTCCCTCTCCATCGTCCACAGCCGCGCCCAGGTCGGCGTAGAAGCACCCGCCGTTACCGTAGAAGTGCACCTGGCCAACGGCTTGCCGTCGCTGACCATGGTCGGGCTGCCCGAGGCGGCGGTGAAGGAAAGCAAGGACCGGGTGCGCAGCGCGATCATCAATTCGGGCCTGCAATTTCCGGCACGGCGCATCACCTTGAATCTCGCCCCTGCCGATTTGCCAAAGGACGGCGGGAGGTTCGATCTGGCGATTGCATTGGGGATTCTGTCGGCCAGTGTGCAGGTACCGACTTTGACGCTGGATGATGTGGAGTGTCTTGGGGAGTTGGCGCTATCGGGTGCGGTGCGGGCGGTTCGCGGGGTGTTGCCGGCGGCGCTGGCGGCGCGCAAGGCCGGGCGCACGCTGGTAGTGCCGCGGGCGAATGCCGAGGAGGCCTGCCTGGCTTCGGGGTTGAAGGTGATTGCGGTGGATCATTTGCTGGAAGCGGTCGCGCATTTCAATGGCCACACGCCCATCGCCCCCTATGCTTCCAACGGTTTGCTCTACGCCAGCAAACCCTATCCAGACTTGAACGAAGTGCAGGGGCAACTTGCGGCCAAGCGAGCCTTGCTGATTGCGGCGGCGGGTGCTCATAACTTGCTGTTCAGCGGACCGCCGGGGACGGGGAAAACGTTATTGGCGAGCCGTCTGCCAGGGTTGTTACCGCCATTGGCCGAGAGCGAAGCACTGGAAGTCGCGGCGATTCAATCGGTCGCCAGTTGTGTGCCGTTGAGTCATTGGCCACAGCGTCCCTTCCGACAGCCGCACCACTCCGCTTCAGGCCCGGCACTGGTGGGCGGTGGCTCGAAACCGCAACCCGGGGAAATCACCCTCGCCCATCATGGCGTGCTGTTCCTCGATGAGCTTCCGGAATTTGATCGCAAGGTATTGGAGGTATTGAGAGAGCCACTGGAATCCGGCCACATCGTGATCTCCCGCGCCAAGGACCGCGTACGCTTCCCGGCACGCTTTCAACTGGTCGCGGCGATGAATCCCTGCCCCTGTGGATATCTTGGCGAGCCCAGTGGTAAATGCAGTTGTACGCCGGACATGGTCCAGCGTTACCGCAACAAGCTGTCGGGGCCACTGCTGGACCGCATCGATCTGCACCTGACCGTCGCTCGCGAAGCCACGGCATTGAATCCTGCGTTGAAACCCGGCGACGACACTGCCACCGCCGCCGAGTTGGTGGCCGATGCGCGAGAACGCCAACAAACGCGTCAAGGTTGCGCCAATGCGTTCCTCGATTTGCCGGGCCTGCGCAGACACTGCAAGTTATCCACCGTTGACGAAACCTGGCTGGAAACGGCGTGTGAACGACTGACCCTATCACTGCGCGCGGCCCATCGACTGCTCAAGGTGGCTCGCACCTTGGCGGACCTTGAGCAAGTCGAAGGCATTACCCGTGAACACTTGGCCGAAGCGCTGCAATATCGGCCAACAACACTCTAGCTGGCGTCACCCCTTGGTCAGATCAACCAACGGCGTCTGCCGCACCTCAGTCTCCCGCCCACCCTGAATCTCGCTCACCCGCTTCAACGCCTTATCCACAGCCGCCTTATCCGCCAACAAGCTGTAGCTGATCCCGAACTGCTTCTGTTCCTTCGGCCCAATCGTCGGCACCAGGTTCAGTGGCCGCTGATACCGGCGGTTGTAGGAAAAACTCGTTCCCGGTTCCAGCCCCGTGACATAGCCCTGCCCTTGGGTATCGGTGTTTTTCCACAGGGAGAACACGGGCAGTGTTTGAGTATTGAAGCCGACCGAGACACCCAGGCTACCGGCCTTGTTATGCAGCACGGTCAACGTATCGCCCTTGGCATCGGCATACGGCACCACGTTGTAAACCGTTTCGTCGTAGTCCTTGGTCGGTGCGCGGTAGGTTTGCCAGTCCGGCAGATCACCTTTGGCCTTGTCGTTGAACGGCGACACCTGTTTCACCGGCGCGGCGAAGCGGGCGCCCTGTTCCAGGAACGGGGTGCTGAAGTTGCTGTGGTACAGCGCCTGGTATTCCTTCGGATAGTCGCCGTTGTTGGTCAGGGTGTCGTTGAGGGCGAACGCTACGCTGCCGGGCTCGGTGACCAGTTCGGTCGCGACGGAGAAATCGACTTTCTTGAACGCCTGTTCTTTCAGCTCACCGCGCAGGGTTATGGCATACGGCGGTTTTTCATCGATGTGCAGGGTGACTTTGTTCGCGGGGATGTTGGCGGCGCGACCGTGCAGGGTTAGCAGTTCACCATTGTCCATGCCAGGGTGGCCGACCCATTCGTAGCCGCAGCGGGTGACCAGTTCGTTGAAACCTTCCAGCCAGCCCAGGCCACCACGGCCGTTGAGTTCGATGAAGGATGGATTGACCACTTCCTTGACCGGCGAATCCCAGCCCATGCGCACATCGCCGACCGAGGCCTGCAGGACGTTCATGCCACGAGTCGGCACCACCGAGAGTTTCATTGTGCCGTTATCGATGTCGACGATGCTGACGCCCTCCTGCCGACCGCCGTGCAAGGTGCGCAGGGTCACACTGAAGGGTTTGTCGGTTTTTACACCGAGTTGCTGGCTGGTGATTTGCCAGTTCTGGGCGGCTTTGTCGGTGTCGAGCAAAACATAGTCCCAGGCCATGGCTTGGGAAGCAGCGGACAGTGCGCTGAGGGCAACGAAGAGTTTGAGCGGGGTCATGGCAGCAGCCTTTCTTGGAGTTGTGCCATTTTTATAGACTTGAAGAAACGTTTCAGCAAGCACAAAAACAGAGACATTGGTGCTAAATGCCAAGGAAGACGACTAGAGAGGAATTGATTCGCAGATTTGCGACAAATCGGGATCGAGTCGCTGCCATCGCGAGCAGGCTCACTCCCACAGTTGATCCAGGGTGTTCACAAATTCTGTGTTCACCTTCGATCCAATGTGGGAGTGAGCCTGCTCGCGATGGCGATTTCAGAGGCGACTCAACGAAACCGGTCAACCTCATGACGCAAGTCCGCCGCGAGCTTCTCCAGCTCTTTGGCCGTCACAGCCAGGTTCGACACGACTTCTCGCTGCTCACTGTTCGCCAAGGCGATGCTTTGCAGATTGCTGCTGAGCAGGGTCGCGGTGCTGCTTTGTTCCTGGGTCGCGGTGGTGATGGCGGCGAATTGCTGCCCGGCCGAACGGCTTTGCTCGTCAATCCGCGCCAGCGCCGACGCGACGTTGGCGTTGCGCGACAGGCCTTCCTGCATCAGCAAGTTACCCTGCTCCATGGTGCTGATGGCGTTCCCGGTTTCCAGCTGAATGCTCTGGATCATCCCGGAAATCTCGTCCGTCGCCTGGCGGGTGCGCGACGCCAGATTACGAACTTCATCAGCCACGACGGCAAAACCACGCCCCTGTTCGCCGGCGCGCGCGGCTTCGATGGCGGCGTTGAGCGCCAGCAAGTTGGTTTGCTCGGCGATCGAGGTGATCACCCCGACAATGCCGCCGATTTCCTGGGAGCGCTGGCCCAAGGTATTGATCACCGTCGCCGTGCTGTTCAGCGCGCCAGCGATTTGCTCCAGGGACGAGGACGCTTCGTCCATCGACGTACGACCGATCTGGGTTTGTTGTGCGTTTTCTTGAGCCAGACGCTGAGTGCTGCCCATGTTGTCGGCAATGTTCAAAGACGTGGCGCTGAACTCTTCCACCGCGCCGGCCATGCTGGTGATTTCGCCCGACTGCTGCTCCATCCCTTCATAGGCGCCACCGGAGAGACCGGACAAGGCCTGGGCACGGCTGTTGACCTCTTGCGAGGCCTTGCGGATGTGCTCGACCATGGTCGACAGCGCCTGGCTCATCTGGTTGAACGCACGGGCCAACTGGCCGATTTCGTCGTTGCTCGATACGTTCAGCCGCACGCTCAAATCACCGGCGCCCAAGGCTTCGGCCTGTCGCACCAGATCACCCAAGGGGGCGAGCTTGCTGCGTAGCAACCAGACTGCCGAGCCCACAGCGATCAACATCGCCGCCAGACTGCCAATCGCCAATTGAATGCCGACACTCCACGTCACGGCACGGATTTCGGTTTTCGGCATGCTCGCCACGACCGACCATGGACCGTCTTCAAACGGTACGGCAATGCTGTAGAAATCTTCGGCCTTGTCGCTCCAGAACTCGCCCTTGCCCGGAGTCTTCACCAGGCTGTTGATCGCGGGGACAGCCCGCTCCAGTGCTTGCACGCCGGCGATCGGCACCAGCCATTTGTTCTGCTCATCGAGCAACGCCAGAGAGCCGGTCTGGCCGATGCGGAAGCGCTTGAGGTTGGCGAACTGCGCGTTCTGCGCGTCGGTGTAGTCGAATCCTACGTACAACACGGCAATGACCTTACCGCTGGTGTCCCGTACGGGGGTGTACTGCGACATGTAGAAGCGTTCGAAAAGCAACGACCGACCGACGAAGCTCTGCCCCGCCATCAAACGGGTGTATGCCGGGTTCGCGTGATCGAGCACGGTGCCGATAGCCCGGTTGCCGTCCTGTTTGCTGACATTGGTGCTGACCCGAATGAAGTCGTCGCCGCTACGCACGAACACCGTGGCCACACCCGCCGTCATTTGCTTGAACTCGTCGACTTCCTTGAAGTTGTTGTTCAACACTTCGGCGCCCAGATGCAGACCCGGCGTCTGGATGCCCGCCACGGTTACCGGCTCGTCCGGATGCACGCTCAGGCCCGCGTTGAAGCGTTTCTCGAACAGGCCGGCCAGACGCTGGGTGCTTTCACGCAATGTGCCGTGAAAGGTGCTCAATTGATCGGCCAGCAACCGGGCTTCACTGGCCAGGTGCTCTTCGCGGGTGGCGAGGTTGGCGGTGTCCAGCGAACGCAGGGCGAACACGGTACTGCCGCTGATGACGATCGCCAGTATCACGGCAAGCGCAAGACCAAGCTGTGAGGCGATCCGGGCACGAGGTTGAGACATGACAGCTCCTGGCCGAGCGACCGGATCTTCCTTGATCTGGCTGCACACTCAGCAAAATTCTAATAATGGGAATTGCGTCGAACCTGCACGAAGGTTCCACCTGCATTTTCGGCGGGCAATCGGATTACTTGAGTATTGGTACTCGCACAACCTTCTTACCGACGGGTTTTCTTCGAATAGTTACAAACAGAATTCTCACCAGTCATCGGTGCGCGCAAGCTCTCGAAATAGACGGCTCACCGTCAGAAACCGACTGTTGGTCGGTCTGGCGGTCGCAGGAATACTAATCTTTCAGGGCAAGGCCTGAATTTGTCGTGGTGGACCGGCCTCCGAGTTGTTCCCGGCCCACCGCAGTACTCGATAGGAGGAATGAAAAATGGCCAATTTCGAGAAGAAAATGCCGGTACAGACCGACGATGAAAAAACCAGTCAGCAACCGACGGCTACATCAGACCCTTGGCGTCCTCTGGAAAAACTGCGCCAGCAGGTCGATCACCTGTTCGAAGACTTCAATCGTGGCTCGGGGCTGACGCCTTTTCGGCGAGGGCTGTTCGATGTCGAACCGTTCTGGAGTCGGGAATTTATCGGCCGCAGCCTGCCTGCGGTGGACATTACCGAGAAAGATGAAAGCTTCGAAATCACCGCTGAATTGCCAGGCATGGACCAGGAAAATATCGACATCAAATTGTCCAACGGCAATTTGATCATCAAGGGTGAAAAGAAGGAGGACAAGGAAGAAAAAAGAAAGGGCTATCACCTGTCAGAGCGTCACTATGGCGCCTTCGAGCGAGCATTCAGCCTGCCAAAAGGTGTCGACGGCGACAAGATCGAAGCCACATTCAGCAATGGCGTACTGAGTATTTCGCTGCCGAAAAAGCCGGAAGCGATGAAAGCGGACAAAAAGGTGCAAATCAAATCCGGTTGAATTCGAGACAACCCTTCACGCCAGAAAAGCCCCTTGTCGGGAAGCCGGCACGGGGCTTTTTTGATGGGGTCTAAAAATAACCGGGCGGGCGCGGTTTAATGCCAGTCAGTTGATGTGCATAAACCTGTGGGAGCGAGCCTGCTCGCTCCCACAGGTTCAAGTGTTAAACCAGCATCAGGCGTGCGTGGCTCGTTTTTGACGACCCTGCGTTCTCATGCTGATGCTGATGCTGAGCCAAGGCCATGAAAAAGAATGAGCAGTGGAATCTGTCCTACTTCGCGATCGCTTTTATCGTGCTGAGCCTCATGCAGATTTTCTTTGGCGAGCGCCAGGCGGTGCAGCCCCTCCCGTACAGCCAGTTTCTGCAATTGTTGAACGAGCAAAAAGTCAGTGATTTGCAGGTCAACAAGGATCAGATCAGCGGCAAGTTGCAAGAGCCCATCAACGGACGCGATCGGTTCTCCACCGTGCGGGTCGATCCGGCGCTGGCGACAGAACTCTCTCAATCAGGCGCCAGTTTTACCGGAATCATCGAAAACACCTTTATGAGCAGCCTGTTGGGCTGGCTGTTGCCCTTTGTCCTGATCATGGTGTTCTGGAATTTTCTGTTTCGCGGGATGGTGGACAAACAAGGTCTTGGCGGTTTGATGAATGTCGGTAAATCCCGGGCCAAGGTGTTTGTCGAACGCGACACTGGCGTGACCTTCGCCGATGTCGCAGGCATCGACGAAGCCAAGGCCGAGCTGGTGGAAATCGTCTCGTTTCTCAAGGACACGGCCCGATACGAACGCCTGGGCGCACACATTCCCAAGGGAACCTTGCTGGTCGGCCCGCCCGGCACCGGCAAGACGCTGGTGGCCAAAGCCATCGCCGGTGAAGCCGGTGTGCCATTTTTCTCGATCTCCGGCTCCGAGTTCGTCGAGATGTTCGTCGGGGTCGGTGCCGCCCGGGTCCGCGACCTTTTCGAACAGGCACGGCAGGCAGCACCCTGCATCATCTTCATCGATGAACTCGATGCGCTGGGCAAGATGCGCGGCGTCGGTACGCTGGGCGGCAATGACGAAAAAGAACAGACCCTCAACCAGTTACTGGCCGAGCTGGATGGCTTCGATCCCCGCGAGGGCGTGGTGTTGCTGGCCGCGACCAACCGTCCGGAGGTCCTTGATCCGGCGTTGTTGCGGGCCGGGCGCTTCGATCGGCAGATTCTGATCGACCGCCCCGACCGCAAAGGCCGGGAAGCAATCCTCAAGGTTCATCTCAAGAAAGTCATCGTGGAGCCAGGGCTCGATGGCGCACGTATCGCCGAGATCACCACCGGTTTCACCGGCGCCGACCTGGCCAATCTGGTTAACGAAGCGGCCATCGTCGCCACCCGACGTGGCGCCGAAGCGGTCAGCCTGAACGATTTCACCGCAGCGGTAGAACGCCTCATCGCGGGGCTCGAACGCAAGAGCAGCCTGCTCGATGCCGACGAGCGCCGAGTGGTGGCCTATCACGAAATGGGGCATGCCCTGGCCGCCAGCACGCTGCCGGCGATGGACCCGGTGCATAAAGTGTCGATTGTGCCCCGCGCCATCGGCTCGCTCGGCTATACCCTGCAGCGACCGACCGAGGATCACTTCCTGATCAGTTGCCAGACCCTCAAGGACCGGATTGTCGTACTGATGGCCGGGCGCGCCGCCGAAGATCTGGTCTATGGCCAGATCTCCACCGGAGCCGCCGATGATCTGGTCCGCGCGACCGATATCGCCCGCCAATTGATCACCCGGTTCGGCATGAGCACTGAACTCGGACAATCGGTGCTGGAACGGCAAAACGCAACGTACCTGGGAGACCGCATGGCCACGGTGGGCGAGAAGGATTATTCGGAGCAGACCGCCCGGGAAATCGACCTGGGTATCCGCGCCCTGCTCGATGAAGCCTACCAACGGGCCAAGGCATTGCTGGAGAGTCGCCGGGCCGACCTGGATGAGGGGGCCCGCCTGTTGCTGGAAAAGGAAACCCTCACGCCGGAGGAATTCCCGCCTCTGCTGCCGTTAAAGCCAGCCCCGGCATTACCGCGACCATGACGCGCCGATCAATCGTGGGCGGCGCAACAAGCGCGACGAGCCTGATTGACACGATAGCGGTGCAGATAGCGATAGTGCATTCGGTGTATTTATCAACGATGTCCGCCAACAACGCTAGGCTTACAAACATTGTGGTGACTATCGCCATTTTGCAGGGAGCGCAAAAATGGAAATCATTAACCGTCGGCAATCCCTCTCTTTCAAGAAGGCCCAGGGAGAACTGCCGCAATGAAGCTTTCCAATCATTACAAATGGACTGCCCTGGGCGCCATTACGCTGACCCTTTTCAGCGTACTGATATTTTTGCTGATCAAATCCTATACCTACGACACATCGACCTACTTCGAGTCGCGCGACTTCGTTCGCCAACTCAAGCAGTTCGATGCCAACTGGAACGTGAAGATCCTGAGAGCAAAGATCGGCATGAACAACAATCTGCTTCTGGTAGCGCATCCTGAAGCAGAGCAACGATGGCAGAAGCTCGACGACCTCAACGCTGCCGGACCGCTTTCGACCCTTTGGCAATCCCGACGCCAGGGTTATCTGAATGCGGTGGAAAACAAAACCCGATTGGTCGAGCAATTCAAACAGCACAACACGGTATTGCGCACTTCACTGGATGCCCTGCCTGAACAGGAAGATGACATTCAGGCATTACTGGACGACAACGCTCAGGATGTAACCGCCGCCTCAACCGTATTCGATCTCACACTGGCAACCCTCGAGTACGCCCTCTATGTATCCCGTGACAAAGCCGACGAAATCGCCCATCAACTGAACGAACTCAACGAATTCATCGACCAGCTGCCACTTGATCGGCGCCAGCCTTTTACTGCTTTTGTCGAGCATGTAAACGCCATCGTTCGAGAGCAGCCTATCGTCAATGATCTGCTTGACCGCATCAGTGTGATTCCGGTCGCACAGCAACTGGACAGCATCAACGAATTATTGAACGAGACACAACGGCGCACCGGCGCGACAGACCGCCAATATCACCTTTATCTCGGAATATGCGCCGGCATCATGGCGTTGCTGCTGTTGTATCTGGCCGGCCGCCTGATTCGCAGTTATGCCCTGATCAACAAAATGAACAATGAATTGCAAACGGCAAACGAGCGATTGGAGCAACGCGTCGAGGAACGCACCCGCGAGTTGATCGAAGCCGAGCGCGAATTGGTCGATGCCGCGCGAATGGCCGGCATGGCTGAGATCGCCACCAATGTGTTGCACAACGTCGGCAATGTGCTGAACAGCGTTAACGTATCGGCAGATTTAATCACCCGCAAAATAGCGGTCAGCAAAACCCTGGGCCTGGGTAAAGCGGTAAACATGATGAACGAGCATGCCGACGACCTGGGGCAATTCATGACCTTCGATGAAAAAGGCAAACTGCTGCGCGGTTACTTCAATCAACTGGTCGACTCCATCGCGACCGAACAATCGAGCATCGTTGACGAACTATCACAACTCACCAAAAGCATCGATCACATCAAGGACATTGTTTCCACCCAACAGGCCTATGCCGGCGCCGCCAGGCTGGTCGAGCCGTTGAACGTCGTCGATCTGTTCGAGGACGCGCTACGCATGAATTCCGGTGCGTTGAGTCGCCATCATGTCGTTGTCACCAAGGACTACCAGGACACGCCGACGATCATCGGCGACAAACACCGACTGCTGTTGATCCTGATCAACCTGATCAGCAATGCCAAATATGCAATGTCCAAGATCAGCGATCGTCAGCGCCAGATGATACTGGGCGTCAAGATTGTCGATAACGCAACACTGCGCCTCAGCGTGGAAGACCAGGGCGAAGGGATCGCTGCCGAGAACATCACCCGCATCTTTAATCACGGCTTCACCACACGTAAGGAAGGCCATGGTTTTGGCCTGCACAGTTGTGCGCTGGCGGCGGTAGAAATGAACGGGCATCTTCGCGTGCATAGCGATGGGCCAGGCCACGGAGCGGTTTTCACCCTGGAGATTCCGCTGGAGACGGCGCATGCGTCGCAGACTGTTGATGTGCCAGTCAGTTAAGCGCAGTCCGTGTGGGCTTGCTCGCGAAGAGGGTCCAATCCGAAATCTGATTCCATCGTCGTGGGTGACAACGAACCCGGCTGATACCCAGAGGTCAAAGCAGGTGATGACGTCGCCAATGTTCAAAGGCCTCATTCAAGGGCGAAGTCAGTAGCTCACATACTTTAGGGTGCGCCGGATAGTTTCAGCAGGCTCGGATCGTTCCGAGGGGCAAGTGCTGACTGCTGACATCCAATGCTCCCGTATCGGAGTACTAACATGACTCAGTCAATGCGCTTCTTCCTATCGATCTTCCTCGCGACAGCATCATTGGCATCAGCGAGCCTCCTCAACACTGCAGGTGCGGCAACCGCCGAGGACCTGAATGCCGATTCCAAGCAAGCGTTGCAAACGCTTTACAAGGCCTCACCCGTTGCCAAAAACATTTCGCAGAATGCCAAAGCGATTCTTGTCTTCCCGAAAATCATCAAGGCCGGCCTTGTGTTTGGTGGCAGCTATGGTGAAGGCGTGCTGATGAAAGGCTCGCAAGTAGAGAACTATTACAACTCCGTAACCGGGTCCTGGGGACTGCAGGCAGGCGCCCAGTCGTATGGCTATGCGGTTTTCCTGATGACCGACAAAGCCGTGGACTATCTGCGTCAAACCAAGGGTTGGGAAGTCGGCGTAGGGCCCACCGTTGTATTGGTTGATGAAGGAGTGGCGAAGAATCTGTCCAGCACGACAGTGAAGGACGATGCCTACGCGTTCATTTTCGACCAGCAGGGGTTAATGGCCGGGATCAGCATCGAGGGCACCAAGATTTCCCTGATCAAGCGCTGAAAAAGGTCGTCTGGCGCATGGACGCGCCAGTACCAAAAGTGCGGGCATAGAGCTCGAGGCCGTCATTGCAGCGGCCATCTATTCAGCCCAAATGTTGAACGTCGGGCAATTCCATTGCTCGGGCTTCGCCTTGCAGGAAGTCGCTGAGCCTACGTAAACGTTCACCTCCGGGACGGGTTTTCGGCCAGACCAGGTAATATTTCTCACCGCTGGCGACGGCCGTCGGCCACGGCAGGCTCAGACGTCCCTGAGCCACATCTTCCGCCACCATCAGCAGATCGCCCATGGACACGCCATACCCTCGGGCAGCGGCGATCATGCCCAGTTCCAGCGTGTCGAACACCTGTCCGCCCTTGAGCGATACCTGATCCGCCAGCCCCATGCGTTCCAGCCAACTGCGCCAGTCGCGGCGATCCGGAGTCGGGTGCAGCAGTTCGGCATTGGCCAGCCGTGCGACATCCCACGGTTGATCCTGCAGAAGATTCGGCGCACCGACTGGAATCAGCTCTTCCGGGAACAGGAAACTCGTCTCCCAGTCCGGTGGGAAATTTCCGTTACTGAGGATGACGGCGCAGTCGAACGGCTCATGGTTGAAGTCCACCGAATCGACGTCCATCCACGCGCTGGTCAATTGCACTTCGTTGCCCGGTTGCAAGTGCCGAAAGCGGCTGAGCCGTGCCAGCAGCCAGCGCATGGTCAGGGTCGACGGCGCTTTCATGCGCAGGATGTCATCTTCGGCGCGCAAGGTATTGCAGGCCCGCTCCAGGGCGGTGAAGCCTTCGCGAATGCCGGGCAGGATCAGCCGCGCCGACTCGGTCAATTGCAGATTGCGCCCACTGCGGTGAAACAATCGACAGGCGAAATGCTCTTCGAGCGTACGAATGTGTCGGCTAACCGCGCTTTGGGTGATCGACAGTTCTTCGGCCGCACGGGTAAACGAACTGTGCCGCGCCGCCGCTTCGAATGCGCGCAGGGCATACAAGGGAGGAAGACGACGGGACATTCGGAAAGCTCCTATAGCGGGATTCGATCACCCTAGCAGAAACTCTCCAGCATGAGTTTGAATCATGCCACCCATCCTTTTTATCCCTTTGTGCAAACCCCGTAGAGCGCCGAGAATCGACGCTTTCTGTCCCTCTTCAATTATCGAGCGTGATGACCATGCAGCATCCAGCACGTACCGAACTCTGGGCCATCCTGCGGCTGGCGGGGCCGTTGATTGCCTCGCAGTTGGCGCACATGCTGATGGTCCTCACCGACACCTTGATGATGGCGCGCCTGAGTCCCGAAGCGCTGGCCGGTGGCGGTTTGGGCGCCGCCACTTACTCGTTCGTGTCGATCTTCTGCATTGGCGTGATCGCCGCGGTCGGCACTCTGGTGGCGATCCGTCAGGGTGCCGGCGACATCGTCGGCGCCGCCAGGCTGACCCAGGCCGGGTTATGGCTGGCGTGGTTGATGGCGTTGGTGGCCGGGCTGCTGCTGTGGAACCTCAAACCGGTGTTGCTGCTGTTCGGCCAGACCGAAACCAACGTCCACGCGGCCGGGCAGTTCCTGTTGATCCTGCCGTTCGCCCTGCCCGGCTACCTGAGCTTCATGGCCTTGCGCGGCTTCACCAGCGCCATCGGCCGGGCAACACCGGTGATGGTCATCAGCCTCGGCGGCACCGTGGCCAACTTCCTGCTCAATTACGCATTGATTACCGGCATGTTCGGCCTGCCGAAACTGGGGCTGATGGGCATCGGGCTGGTCACCGCTATCGTCGCCAACTGCATGGCGCTGGCGCTGGCCTGGCACATCCATCGGCATCCGGCTTACGACGCTTATCCCTTGCGTCAGGGCTTGTCGCGGCCTAACCGTCAGTATCTGAAGGAACTGTGGCGCCTGGGCTTGCCGATTGGCGGCACCTACGCAGTGGAAGTCGGACTGTTTGCGTTCGCCGCGCTGTGCATGGGCACCATGGGCAGTACGCAAATGGGCGCACACCAGATCGCCCTGCAAATCGTCTCGGTGGCATTCATGGTTCCGGCGGGGATTTCCTATGCGATCACCATGCGCATCGGACAGCACTACGGCGCCGGGCAGTTGTTAAGCGCGCGGCTGGCCGGGCGGGTCGGCATTGCTTTTGGCGCGGCGGCGATGATTGCCTTCGCCATGGTCTTCTGGTTGCTGCCGAATCAGTTGATCGGTTTGTTCCTGGACCACAACGACCCGGCGTTCCGTGACGTCATCAACCTGGCCGTGAGCCTGTTGGCGGTCGCCGCGTGGTTCGAGCTGTTCGACGGCACGCAAACCATCGCCATGGGCTGCATTCGCGGGCTCAAGGATGCGAAGACCACGTTCCTGGTGGGTTTGGGCTGTTATTGGCTGATTGGCGCGCCGGCTGCCTGGTGGATGGCCTTCCATTTGAATTGGGGACCGACAGGCGTCTGGTGGGGATTGGCGCTGGGATTGGCGTGCGCGGCGGTGAGCCTGACGTGGGCGTTTGAGTGGAAGATGAAGCGGATGATCAGGCAGGAACCTGCGCTGCGGAATAGTTTCCCGGTCGCCCAGCCTGACTGAGAACCCCTGTGGAAACCGAGATCCCCTGTAGGAGTGAGCCTGCTCGCGATAGCGGTGTATCAGTTAACAACGATGTTGACTGATACACCGCTATCGCG